>JAFDYC010000022.1 GCA_018267625.1 Bacteroidota bacterium | reverse complement strand
ACGGCCTGATTTACATAGCCAAATTTCTTTTGGTGGAATCATAACAATCGCACACTTCGGCCTTATTTCCCGGCTCAGCCTTTCCCGGACAGCGCCAACAATTCACCGGGAAAAGCTGCGGGACGTAAAAGAAGTACCCGCAGGGCACCCAGGCATCTGAAGTCATTCTGCAGGGAGTCGGTCGGGTAGTTTTTTTCTGGAAAAAAGGCTGGTTTTGACACCAGCCTTCGGTTCCTTTTTGAAGAAAATTCGTTCTGGAGGAAACACTCAGAAATTGAAGTTCAACCCCACTTTCAAAATGGCAATATCATAACCCACTTCTGCCCAGGCACCCACGGCCTTTGCGAAATTGTATTTCGCACCAACAAAGGGAGCGATTAAGGGCGCGGAGCCATAGCTCTCTTTCGGACCGGGATAATCATTATCGTAGCTGACCGAGTAGAAACCTACCGCCACGCCTCCGTAGGGGTCAAACTTGTTGTTTTTATCCTTCAGCAAAGTGAGGTGATAGATGCCGCGTACCGCCACAGTTAGCGTAGTCCAGCGGGCGCGGTAACCCCCATAGGCATAATCATAGCGGCTGGTCTGGTAGCCAATCTCCCCGCCGATGCTCAGTGTGCCTGGCCCAAGGCCGTCAATGATGCCATGCTCATAGGTAAGCATGAAAGCGGGCGAATAGGCATCCGCCAGGCCATAGGTATGTGCCGGGCCGAGGCCAAGGCCTATGCCGATGGCATTATCACCTTTGCTGAAGGCAGGTGTTGCTCCTACTTTTTTGGCAAATGAAATCATGGGGCTCAGGAGGAGCAACAGACAGGCGGCAAAGCCTGTAGCGAACAGTTTTTTCATGAGGAGAAGAAATTTTTTAGAACTGCAAATTTTCTTACAATTCTTTTTTGGCTGATGCAGACAAAATTTTCATGCCAGCTATTGCATTTCGCCTTTCTGATAATGAATGAAGAGATAGAGGTAAATCATTCGAGAGAGGCGCATGAGCCAGGGCTGCAACAATATCACGACACCAATGCTGGTACAGAGAAAATAATAAACACTGTTGTCGCGGTAGCTGAGGCCAAAGATGGGCCAGTACCAAACCAGGTTCAGGAAGATGAGCATCACCGTCAGGGCATAGTTGATGCCTGCTCCGTTATTCCGTTCGAAAATCAGTCGTTGCCCGCAATGACCACATTGTTTATGGATGCGCAGCATACTGCCCAGCGGGAAAATTCTTTTCTGTTCAAATACTTCACCGCTGCGGCAATTAGGGCATTTATTCGTCAGTAGTCCGATCAGAAATGAAGCCATGATGCATTGGGTCTAATTCAAAAAATCCTCGCGAAAATATTGACAGGAACATCAGAATGCAGGGCAAAGACAACTCTTATTACCGCGCGGCAGTGCAGCCGTTACCTTCGCCGCCATGCCACAGATTGACCGCAGCATTGTCCCTCCCATTCACGATGCTATCGAATTTGAATACAGGCTCCCGGCTTTGAATAGCCTGCACCTGGATAACGGAATCCCCCTGCATTGGCTGGCAGCGGGAGTGCAGGAAGTTGCTTCCGTGGATTTTGTTTTCCCGGCGGGTGTCTGGCAGGAAGACAAACATTCCGTTGCCCTGGCTGTGGCGGGACTGTTGAAAAACGGAACAAGCAACCGTACAGCACATGAAGTGCATGAAGCCCTCGAGTTTTATGGAGCCAGCCTCCAGGTTTCAGCCGGTGATGACTTCTGTATCGTGTCGCTGTATGCGCTCAGCAAAGACCTTCCCAGCCTGTTGCCGGTGGTTCAGGAAATCCTTACAGATGCTCAGTTTTCAGATTCTGAAATCAGCATTTTCAGGCAGAATGCAATTCAACGCCTGCGACTCAACCTGCGCAAATGCGAGTTTGTCGCCAACCAAAAGATTGATGCGATGCTCTGGGGAGGGACACACCCTTATGGCCGCTATTCTCAGATCGAAAAATTGGAAGCTATCCGTCGTGAGGACCTGCTCCATTATTTCAAGAAAAATTATGCGCCCTCAGGCCTGCAGATTTTCCTCGCCGGTAGGGTAGGCGAAACAGAGCTGGCCCTGCTCAACCAATACTTTGGAAGCCTGCCCCTGCAACGTACAGCCCAAACTGAAATACACTGGGATGTACCTGCATATTCCCGCCAGACACAACGCGTCGAAAATGACCCGAAAGGCGTACAGGCAGCCGTGCGCATTGCCAGCTTCTGTATCAATCGTCAATCGCCGGATTTCCCGAGCCTGGTCGTCCTCAACACGCTTTTCGGAGGTTACTTCGGCTCCCGGCTGATGAAAAATATCCGGGAAGACAAAGGCTATACTTATGGAATTTATTCCAGCCTGCAACCCCATATTCACGGAGGCTCACTTTGTATCCAAGCTGAAGTGGGTCGTGAGGTTACAGAAGAAGCTATCGCAGAGGTGTATCGGGAAATGGAATTGCTGCGCAAGAACCCAGTGGGCGAAGAGGAATTGCTGCTGGTGAAAAATTACCTGCTTGGAGGCCTACTGGGCGATTTGGATGGGCCCTTCCAACTGATTCATCGCTGGCGCACACTCATCCTGAATGGCCTGGATGCCGCCCATTTCGACCGGAACATCAGCATCTATAAAAGCGTTACGCCGGACAAACTCCAAGCATTGGCTCAGCAGTATTTACTTCAGGAAAATTTCAGCGAAATAGCCGTGGTATAAGGCCTGTAGGATTAAAAATCTAAACTCAGGTTCAGGTCGTCTTTGAGTGTGCCCAGTACGGGGTTTTTCTGAAGCATGGCCTGATATAATTCCTGCCGGGAAAGTGCCTGTGGTTGTGCAGATGCTCCAGATGGGTCTGCAATGACCTCTGTAGTGACTCTTATGGTGCGCTTCAGTGCTGCACTAAAAAACTCTGTTAGTTCATTCCGTAGGTTTTGGGCATAAGAGTCAGTCAGGCTCGTGGGAGAAATGATGCGGGCTTCATCCTCTGCCTTGCATTGGGCATGCATCATGCGAACCTGGCCATACACCACACCGCGGCCACTCTCTTGCACCTTTTTACAAAATGCTTCAAACAATTCATCGAGCTGTTCCTGGTTCAGGGCTTTGCCTGCAATGGGTTCAGGAGCTGTAGCGCCGGCCAGCCGGTCTTCTAAGTTGCGCAGGATGCCAGATGAAACACGACGACCCTCTTGCCGGTTGGGTGTTGAGAAAACGGGCTCTTCTTCCGCAACGATCCCAGAATTGCTGGGTGTGGAAGGCGGCAAGCTGGGTTGCGGAAAAGGAGCTGTTTCTGTTGGCTTTTCCTGGGGCGAGATGGCGGGAGCAGGGGCCGGTGGCCGAGCCCCAGACGGAGTAGGTTGAACGCTCCGCTCAGGAGTTTTTTTTTGCTCCGAAGCCTCTATTGGCTGCGCTGCGGTTGCCTGAAGCAGGTAGCAAAGCCGGATCAGGCACAGCTCTACATGCAGACGTTTATTGGCTGCTTCCCGGTAATGAAGTTCACTATCATTTACGATGTTCAGAGCGGAAAGCAGGAATGAGGGTGGTGCCTGCAGGGACTTCTCGTGGTATTTCCGTTTGTGGGTGTTTGGCAAGTCTAACAGCTTGGCCATGCGGGCATCTTTGCAAAGCAGTAGGTTCCTGAAATGAGTGCCCAGACCTTCCAGTACCACATTCCCTTCAAAGCCTTTTTCCAGTACGGTATCAAAGCGCAGCAAGGCATCGCTTACATCCTGGCCCAGCATCGCATCGCTGAGGCCAAAGTAGAAGTCGGCATCCAGCATAGCCAGGTGTTCCATGGTGGCTGCATAGCTGACAACACCTTCCGTGAACGAAGCAATCCGGTCGAGCATAGAAAGCGAGTCTCTCATGCAGCCTTCGCTCTTTTGAGCAATTACGTGCAATGCTTCCTCTTCTGCCTGTAGCCCTTCGCGCTGTGCAATGCCTTGCAGGTGTGCAACCGTATCTGAGCTGGTAATTCGTTTAAAATCGAAAATCTGGCAGCGGCTCAGGATTGTGGGCAGAATCTTGTGTTTCTCTGTCGTAGCCAGAATGAAGATGGCGTAAGGCGGAGGCTCTTCAAGGGTTTTAAGAAAGGCATTAAAAGCTGCCGGACTGAGCATATGCACCTCATCAATGATGTAGATTTTGTAACATCCTTGCTGGGGAGCAAAGCGCACTCCGTTCACTAGTTCGCGGATATCATCTACCGAATTATTCGAAGCTGCATCCAGTTCAAAGATGTTGAACGAGGTATTGTCCTGAAAAGCCCGGCAAGAAGCACAGGTACCACAGGCCTCTGTGTCGGAGCTGAGGTTTTCGCAATTGATGGTCTTGGCTAAGATGCGGGCACAAGTCGTCTTGCCGACACCCCGGGGGCCGCAAAACAAAAAGGCATGAGCCAGATGCCCACTGCGGATGGCATTCTTGAGCGTGGTGGTGATGTGCTCCTGCCCCACGACCGTATCAAAAGTCTGAGGGCGGTATTTACGTGCAGAGACTAAATATTGGGACATTCGGGCATGAAGGTACGGCTCGGGTATAGGCGCTGTATTCTTGACCGCTCACCCTTTTCGGCATATTCCTAAAACATGTTGGAAAATTCGAAAAATTTCGACACCTATCCTTTTCCCCTTTCTTCAATAACGCAGGTTTCCGTTGAAATCCTTTTGAATAATCTTCTCTTGCATGTACAGGAAATACACGGAGCACCCCCAGATTTTCAAAATGGATCTTCAGGCAAACAGCCGGTAGCGGCACCCATCAGGCACTTGAATCTGAAAGCTGAAAACCCAAGTCCCTTGTCTCAAGGTCGAAGCAGCGCCTTCCCCAAATGCTTCAAAATTCCCAGCAAAAAGAGCAGGGGAAGCGCCGGATACCAGGCCGGGTTATGACGTGCAAAAGCAATCCAGGCCTGCATCTCACCCGCCCGCATGGCAAGGCGGTCGCTGCTCTGGCCCCCTGCAGAAAGAACCGGCCTGCCCAATCGGGTCAGCGGGGCAGAAATGCGCCACACATCATGCTTAGCTGCCAGTCGCAGGAACAGTTCATAGTCTTCCATGTGCCGCATCCGTTCATCAAAATGCAACTCCGGCGAGCGACGTATCACGGCACAGGGTGTAGCAATCGGGTTTCGCAGCAACAGTTTCCAGAGCGGCATGCGGCGGGGTCGGAACATGGCTTCAGAAAGGATTGCCGGTTCCTTTCCGTACGTGTAGGTGTGAAAGAGAAAATCAATTTCTGGCCTGGCCAGAAGCAGCTCGTGAATGCGTTCCAACTTCTGAGGATGCCAGCAATCATCCGAATCCAGAAAGGCGATGAAGGTCCCCTTAGCTGCTGCGATACCCACATTTCGTGCCGCCGATGGACCACTGTTGCGGGGCAGGGTAATCAGCCGGACAGCATCGCCAAACTGCCCGCGGACGATTGGGGCGCTCTCATCGCTGCCGGCATCATCCACCACTATCACTTCAAGAGGAGGCAGGCTTTGATTCAGGCATGAATCCAGCGTAGCCCGTATGCTGCCCGCAGCATTGTAGGCAGGAATCACCACGCTGAATGAGATCTCGTTCATTACCCTTATTCCGAAAATACTTGTTCATAAATGCGGAGCATCTGCTCCGCTTCCTGCTGCCAGCAATACACTTCACGGGCTTTGAGGCAGGCACCTTGCAGGCGTCGGTACAATGCCTCATCCTGCAGCAGGCTATTGAGTGCTCCGGCAATCTCTGCAGGACGGGCATCGTCGAGCAGGTAGGCTACTTCAAACTGGCGGTTGATGGCTGCATATTCGGGATAATTCATGGCAAGCTGCGGCACACCGGCGTGCATGTAATCGAAGTAGCGATTGGCTAAAGAAAGCTTGTTGCTTTCGCTGCTGGCTACAAAGAGCGTGATGCCGATATAGGCGCCCAGCGTGTACCGGCGCAGTTCTTCCGGCGGGACATAACCCTTAAAAAGCACCTTCTCCCCCAGGCCTGCCTGCTGCACCAGTGCCTGTGCGGCAGCATAAAAATTTCCTTCTCCACAGATGATGAGGCGGGCATTTACCTGCTGCATGGCGGCAATCAACTCCGGAAAACAACGCCCCTGGTTGACCGCCCCCTGATAAAGTATGTATCGTTCCGGTTTGTCGGGGATTTGAAGAGGCTGCAGCACGGTGGCATTTCGCACCACGGCATAGTGAAGGCCATAGCGCTGCCGGTAGGCTTCGGCAAGGCTTTCATTGACCGTGTAGCCCAGCGGAAAATGAGGAACCGTATGCCGCTCAATGCGCAGCCACAGCTCGCGAATACGCGGGCGTGCCACTACCTCTTCCATCTCCGTAAACAACTCGTGAGCATCATACACACGCTTCATGCGCCGCAGCCGCGAGGCATAATACACCGCCAGAATGGTGTCGAGGTCAATAGCACAAAAGCAATCCGCACGCTGAAAAAGGAGGATGAAAAACAGCTTCAGGTTGTAGCTGAGGTAAAACAACTTGCCCTGGTCTATCCGTTGCCGGATGCGCCGTTGCAGGAAAGGACGTTCAGGCAGGGCCTTGCTGGATGGGCGCTGCCTGCCGATGAGCAGCACCTCATAGCCGGCTTCGTGCAGGGAGTTGCAGATGCGAATCATCCGCTGGTCGAAAGCGGGGTCAGAGGTGACGGTCAGAACGATGCGGCGGGGGCGAGGCAAGGCTGCGGGCTAAGGCGGCGAATGTAATCAAGTATAAGTGGGGCACACGGGCAACTACAAATGCAAAAATCCATCGAGGGAAATGGAGCAGGAAACGATGCTTGAGCGCATGAAGAACCTCAGTTGTCTGCCAGTTGATTTTTTTGGTAACCGACATCAGCGCCCTGATTAAACTTCCGTTGCGTCGCACGTTGCGGGGCCAGTGCTACTATAAAGCTTTTTTGTGGGGTGCCTGTTGCCTGACCCTTTCCGGAAACCGATCAGCAGCAAAATCCTGCAGAAGAGAGCAAACCTGAAAACAAGTTCAGGGCAGGCTGCAACGGCTGCCGGGCAATGAGCGACTACTGACAAACGAAAAAGACACCCAAGCGGACGCCCAAAAATGAGCGGGGCCGCCTTTCAATAAAGACAGCCCCGAAACGCTTTCTACAAAAACAAAAAAAAGCTTAGTGGAACAGGCCTTTCACCTGGTCGAGCAAGCCACCTGCGCCACCTTTTCCTGCCACTGACATGAGGTCATTGAGGTCCGTGTCGCCATCGCCATCCAGGTCTAAGGCACCGCTCTTCACTTTCGTCATCAGCCCGTCCAGGTTCATGCCCGAAGTAGAGCCGCCGGATATACCGTTAAAGACGTTTTGGAGGTTAAAGCTGCTGTCGTTTGGGTCATTCGTTTTATGTACGAGGCTGCCCAGGATGTTGGGGATGAGGCTGCCGGCAATGCCGCTGGCTGCCTGATTGTTCAGCCCGAATTTGGACATCAGGTTTCCCACCAGGCCGCCACTTACCTGCTGAGAGACGTTGCTCATGGCAGCGTTTTGATTGCCACCGCCAAACATGCCCAACAGATCTTTCACGCCACCCCCCTGAAACAGTCCCTGAAGGCTGCCAGAAATAGAATTGGATACTTCCGAGATAGCCTCATCATTGCGCTCATTCGGAATGGAAGGATTGTTCACGATGGCCTCGCCTGCATGTTGCTTCACCAGCTCCAGAAGGTTTTCAAACATGGTCATTAAATTTTGGTTTTTAAGAAATAGGGAAGGGGCTAAAATAGATTTTCAAAAAGTAAGCGGGCTGAATACGGCCAATTAAGAAGCTATGCTTTCCAGGCTACCACCCTTTTGAAAGAGCCTATCCACACGCCGGTTGACGGACTCATCCATCACTAAAGGGTGCGCATGGTGGGGCTTGATGCGCGCGTCTATCACTAAGGGGCCCCTGCAGCCCCAGTGTTTAAATTCCGTGAAGGGATGAATACCCCAGAGGTCATGCGATGGGTTGGCTCGGGTGAAACTGACCCACAGGAAATTATTCAGGCTGGCGGCTGCGAATGCCGCATCATCACAGACTACAATGAGGGCGATGCCGGAAAGTTCGGCGCGAAGAGGCCGGAGTTGTGCATCCAGTGTGGCCATTTCCCGGGTCGTCTTTTCATAATTTTCAAAAGGCCCCGCCTGCAAGGCAACGATACCCGGAAGGGCCAGTTTTGCTGCACCTAAGCCCGGGTAGGAAAGGAGTGCTGCCGGCAATTCAGTGGCCAAATCCCGCAGCTTTTCGCCGTAGGCAGCCAATACTACCTTACTCCCGGTGTTCAGCCCGGTACCGGAATAGTCGAGGGTGTCTATTGTGGTGTGCGTGTGGAAGTGGATGTCCCGGCTGAAGTCCAGGCGCTCCAATACAAAGCGGAAAAAACCGGGAATGTCTTTGGTATGCAACTGCCCACTGTCGGCGGCGGTGATGAACAGGAATTTTGCCAGGCTGAGTTGTCCGGTGCCGAGGATATGATGGGCGATAGTCAGGATTTCAGCGGGCTGCTTCTGCCGGTCGTAGGGTGTGTATCCCTCGCGGCCAATGGCCAGGAGCAGCGGGTGGACTCCGGCTGCATCCACGGCATGGATTTCTTTGAGGCCGGGGATTTCAGTGGGGAGGGCATCGCCCGTGATTTCATGGATGAGTGCTCCAAAGCTGGTGTCTTCCTGTGGCGGGCGGCCCACTACGGTGAAGGGCCAGATGGCATCCTTTCGGGCAAAAACTTTCTTCACCCGCATCAGGGGAAAGTCGTGGCGGAGGCTGTAATAGCCGAGGTGGTCGCCGAAGGGGCCTTCGGGTTTGTTTTCGCCCGGCAGTACCTCACCGGTAATCACAAAATCAGCTTCACTGGAAATACAATACCCGGCTTCATCATAGAAATATCGGAAACGCCGCCCGCCCAGCAGGCCGGCAAAGAGCGCCTCTGAAATCCCTTCCGGCAAGGGCATGACTGCAGCCAGCGTATGTGCCGGTGGCCCGCCCACAAACACACTCACCTTCATGGGCTGGCCCAGCGCATTCCATTTGCTTTGATGCACGCCGATGCCCCGGTGAAGCTGGTAATGCAACCCTATTTCTTCATCCGGCCGGTAGTCATTGCCTGAGAGCTGGATGCGGTACATGCCGATGTTGGCATGACGGATGCCGGGCTTTTGCGGGTCTTCGGTATAGACCTGCGGGAGGGTCACAAAGGAACCGCCGTCCCCAGGCCAATGCTTGATTTGAGGCAGATCGTGAATAGCGATTCGCTGTGCTGTTGCCGGCCTTAGGGGCGGATTCCGGTAGGGCAGGGCATTAATTGCAGCCAGGGCCAGCTTACTGTTATGCAAGGGATGCCGTAGCGCTTCGAGTGGATTTTCTTTGAGTTGAATGATGCGTTGCACCTGCTCCAGCGTATCCCGAAAAAGAAAACGACTGCGCTCCAAGCTGCCAAACAGGTTCGATGCAGCCCGAAAGCGAGAGCCTTTCACCCGTTCAAAAAGCAAAGCTGGCCCGGCAGCAGCATGGACGCGCAGGTGGATGGCCGCCATCTCTAATTCGGGGTCCACTTCTTCGCGCACACGCAGCAGGTGCCCGTGTTTTTCGAGGTCCAGCAGACAGGCTTCTAATGAAGAATAAGACATGAAGGGTAGCGTTGAAATAAGCTATCAGGCTGGGTGGGCAAAGCTCTAGTAAAGCCTTTGGAACAAAGCATTTTCGAAGATATCATTAGTGCTCAGCGGGAAAGACCTGCCTTAGAATCTGAAATTATTCACGCAACTTCGGTTAAAATCCTAATCCTATGGCAGGCACCGTTCC
Source organism: Bacteroidota bacterium (assembly GCA_018267625.1). Taxonomy (GTDB): domain Bacteria; phylum Bacteroidota; class Bacteroidia; order Chitinophagales; family Chitinophagaceae; genus UBA1952. The sequence goes on along the minus strand of JAFDYC010000022.1, from coordinate 10,511 downwards.
TATCCTACTGGCCAATTCCATCACCGGAATCACTGGCTTAGGGCATAAGCCCATCTATTTCGTAAAGCTGAATGGCTCGCCCAATGCGACCCTCGTCATCAAAGGTGAAAATGTGATGCAGCAAGACAATGATGATGCCCTGGTATCTATTTCCTGGACGAGTAAGCTGATGAAAAATGTGAACAACAATCAGGTGAACTCAAAGGTGATGACCCCTGCAGAAGTAATCGAATTTATGCGTGCAGCACGGGCTGCCTTTGCCCCCAATTCTGACCAGGCGGCACACCTGAATGTGGCTAAAAACTGGGTGAAAATGCCCAAGGTGAACAACCTGACAGACACCGACTACATCGTCATCGAAGGTGGCTTTGGACGTGAAGACATTTCGATGGTCAAAAAGGCGGTTAGTAAACTTTCCGAAACGCAAGCCTGGTATGACCTGGGCAAAGTGGTAGCCGTAGATATTTTCAACGGAAATAATGACCGCTTTGACAGCACAGGGTATTGGGTGAACAAGGGTAATATCATGTTTACAGGTAATTCCGTTATTGGCCTCGATACCTGGGACCCCGCCAGCAGCGATGGCGGTTCGATGATTTCAAACCTCAACCGGGGCGGTGGCTTCGATGAACTGCGCATCCTCATTGATAATGGCCGGAGGCAGTTGTTCGCCGATGCTTGTGTCAACTCCGTAGGCGATTCGTTCTCCCGGGCTATGCGCGTGAAGGGTGTGGGCTCCATTTCCCTCAAGCTACCAGACAACACCATCCTCAGCGTTACGCAGCAAAACATGAAGACCCTGTTTGTGCCGTATGCACCTGACTTCCTTCGGGGGTTGACGGATGGCGCCACGCAACTCAAGACCTATCTGCAAAACAAAGTGCGACAATACCGGCAACTATACAACGTGCAACCCAACCAAAACCTACAACGGGGCGGCTTCCAGATGGGCAACCACCGCGCCGCGCAGCCGCAACCCAATCAGCCCCCTCGTTTTGGCCAGCACCGTGCACCCCAAATGCCCCCTCTGCCCCAAGTGCCGCAACAACCACAGAAGATCATTCCCCAAGGCATCCTCGACCGGATGCAATTCCTCGGTTGGCAGGTTTAATCTACCCCCGACTCGTGATGCATACCGAGGCTGTCTTTTTGAGGCAGCCTCTTTTTTTCCCTTTTAGAATCAAGACAGTTTTTGCCAGGTTCAAGCCTTCGATGAAAGATCGCCTTGTGTTGTTTTCGGATTTACCCCGTTACCTGGTGGCCATTGCAGCTTCTGCCGACTGACAAAAAACCTCAGGCATACAGCGAAACACTCTTAATCGTAACGGTACCTTTTTTCAAGAAGGCTTCTGCCGCAAGTTCAGGCCCCGGTATCTGCCGGAAGTGTCCATCGTATTTTCGCGGCATAATTGAAAAGGTTTATGTCGTTTAAGCCCAAGAACAAAATCCGTATTGTCACTGCCGCTTCGCTTTTTGACGGCCATGATGCGAGTATTAATATCATGCGCCGCATCATGCAGGCAAATGGTGCTGAGGTCATCCATTTGGGTCATGACCGGGCGGTGCAGGAAGTGGTGGATTGCGCGATTCAGGAGGATGCCAATGCCATTGCCATCACATCTTACCAAGGCGGGCATGTAGAATATTTCAAGTACATGTATGACCTGCTACAAGCACGCGGCTGCGGGCATATCAAGCTCTTCGGCGGCGGGGGTGGTGTCATCCTGCCGAATGAAATAGAAGAGCTGCACCAGTACGGCATCACCCGTATTTATTCGCCCGATGATGGCCGCGCGATGGGCCTGGAAGGCATGATTGTGGACTTGCTTCAAAAGAGTGATTTCCCCACCGGCAATCAACTGAATGGCGAGGTGGCTCATGTGGTGGAGCGTGATGCCCGGAGCATCGCCCGCCTCATTTCTGCTGCCGAAAACTTCCCGGATAGCATCGAGACCCAGGCGATGATGAAAAAAGTGCGGGGTATGGATGCCGGAGTTAGACGCTCTCCAATCCTTGGCATCACGGGCACGGGTGGTGCCGGTAAGTCCTCGCTGGTGGATGAGATAGTACGCCGTTTCCTCTTAGACTTCCCCGAAAAGAGTCTCGGCATCATCTCCGTGGATCCCTCGAAACGGAAGACTGGAGGCGCTTTGCTCGGCGACCGAATCCGGATGAATGCGATTCGTAATTCCCGCGTCTATATGCGCTCCATGGCTACCCGCCAGAGCAACCTGGCCCTGAGTCAATACATCCGCGATGCAGTGGATATTCTAAAGGCGGCCCAGTTCGACCTCATCATCCTCGAGACTTCCGGCATTGGCCAAAGCGACACCCAAATCACGGATTATTGTGATGCCTCGCTCTACGTAATGACCCCGGAATATGGCGCGGCCTCCCAGTTGGAGAAGATTGATATGCTCGACTTCGCCGACATGGTTTGCATCAACAAATTCGACAAGCGCGGCGCGATGGATGCCCTGCGGGATGTGCGCAAGCAATACCAGCGAAATCATAAGCTTTTTGCGCAAAGCGCCGATTCCATGCCTGTGTTCGGCACGATCGCTTCGCAGTTCAATGACCCAGGCACCAACACGATGTACCACTCCCTGATGGAGCTGCTCGTGCGAAAGACCGGTGCTGAACTGAACTCTTCCTTCGTGCCTTCGGAAGAGATGAGCGAAAAGATTTTCATCATCCCGCCCAGCCGCACACGCTACCTCAGCGAGATTTCAGAAAACAACCGCAAATATGACCGCTGGGCGAAAGACCAGAGCGCTGTGGCGCAAAAACTATTTGGCCTCCGCAAGACGATTGACACCATCGCCAGCCATAAAATTGAAGATGCCGACCGGCTGATTAAAGAGTTGGAAGAGGTGTATCAGAAAGTGACCCTCGAGCTTGACCCTAAAAACCTGCATTTGCTTCAGAATTGGGAATCCAAAAAAAGGCACTATCAGGATGAGTACTACGTCTTCCGGGTGCGCGACAAGGAGATAAAAATCAAAACTCATTCGGAAAGCCTCTCCCACACTCAGGTGCCCAAGGTGGCCGTGCCCCGGTTTGAAGCCTGGGGTGAAATCCTCCAATGGGCATTGACAGAAAATTTCCCCGGAGATTTCCCCTATGCTGCCGGCATCTATCCGTTTAAGCGGGAAGGTGAAGACCCCACCCGCATGTTCGCCGGCGAAGGCGGACCCGAACGCACCAACAAACGCTTTCACTACGTTAGTCTGGGCATGCCTGCCAAGCGCTTGTCCACCGCATTCGACTCAGTAACACTCTATGGCCAGGACCCGGATCATCGCCCCGACATCTTCGGCAAGATTGGCAACTCGGGTGTGAGTGTACCCACCCTGGATGATGCGAAAAAACTGTATTCGGGTTTCAATCTAGCCGACCCGAAGACGAGTGTAAGTATGACCATTAATGGTCCGGCGCCTACCATCGCTGCCTTCTTTATGAATGCTGCGATTGACCAGCAATGCGAGCTATACATCAAGGCGCAGGGAATGGAGCAGGAAGTGAGCAAAAAGATAGATGCCTACTTCAAAGAAAAAGGCATGGAACGCCCGCATTATGGCATCCATAAGAATGCGCCCGAATTGCCGGAAGGCAACGATGGCCTGGGCCTCATGCTGCTCGGAATCACCGGTGACCAGGTGCTGCCTGCCGATGTGTATGCCAAAATCAAAGCCGACACGCTGAAGCAGGTGCGCGGTACCGTGCAGGCCGATATTCTGAAAGAAGATCAGGCACAGAACACCTGCATTTTCTCTACTGAGTTTTCGCTGCGTGTGATGGGTGATGTGCAGCAATATTTTATTGACCAGGGCGTACGGAATTTCTACTCTGTCTCCATCTCCGGATACCACATTGCCGAGGCCGGTGCCAACCCCATTTCGCAGCTCGCCTTCACGCTTTCCAATGGCTTCACCTTCGTGGAATACTACCTCAGCCGGGGCATGCATATTGATGATTTTGCCCCAAACCTGAGCTTCTTCTTCTCCAATGGAGTGGACCCGGAATACAGCGTCATCGGACGGGTGGCCCGCCGTATTTGGGCCAAAGCCATGAAGCTGAAATATGGCGGCAACGAACGAAGCCAGATGTTGAAGTACCACATCCAGACCAGTGGCCGTTCCCTCCATGCGCAGGAGATAGACTTCAACGACATCCGCACCACCCTGCAAGCCCTCTACGCGATTTACGACAACTGCAATTCGCTTCATACAAATGCCTATGACGAAGCCATCACCACGCCCACCGAAGAAAGTGTGCGTCGCGCCATGGCCATTCAGCTAATCATCAATAAGGAACTGGGCTTAGCCAAAAATGAAAACCCCCTGCAAGGTGCTTTCATCATCGAAGAACTGACCGACCTCGTAGAAGAAGCCGTACTCTCCGAGTTTGACCGCATCACCGAACGTGGCGGAGTGTTGGGCGCCATGGAGACGATGTATCAACGGGGCAAGATTCAGGAGGAGAGTCTCTACTATGAGACCCTGAAGCATACCGGCGAATATCCCATCATCGGTGTCAATACTTTCCTTTCCTCCAAAGGCTCACCGACCATCATCCCTGCCGAAGTCATCCGTTCCACGACCGAAGAAAAGGAGACCCAGATTACGAACGTTCAGGCTGTGTGGCAACGCTCAGGCAGCCGGGGCGCTGAAGCACTCAGGAAGCTGCAGGCCGTGGCCGTACATGGTGGCAATGTGTTTGAAGAACTTATTGAGACGGTGAAATGGTGCAGCCTCGGTCAAATTACCAAGGCCTTATTCGAGGTGGGTGGGCAGTATCGGCGGAATATGTAAGTAGCCTGAAAACTGCATGGGGCGGCTTCATCGGGCCCCCTTTCAAGGACTGACGGTAGTGAAATCCTGCAAAAAAAATGGACGTAACCGAAACCCAGGTTCTGAGCAGGCCGGTGTGTTTATTATTGATTGGCTGCAGCGCCTGTATATTTCAGCGTTCATTTCAAAAAACACACAGCAACTTAGCAAAGACATATTCCAAACCCATGAAAGCTACTTTACTGACGCTGCTTATCCTGTCACCTGCCATGGCCCTGGCTCAATTGGCTACGGCGCCCAAGCCCAGTATTGGTCTGTATCAGGCCGGCCTGGCAGAAGGCATCGTTATTCAGCCAAATGGCGCCCGCTGCATTGTCCTGCGCAGCTATGATGCGCCTCAGCCGGAGCGCAACAAACAGGAGTTGCAAAGCCTGAAGGCGGATGGCTACTACGGCACAGCCTCCGGAACTGCCCGGTTGACGGATTCATTTTGCTACGATGCTGCACAGCGCCTGATTCATTACAACGCCGTTGCCCGCGATGCGAAAGGTCTTCGTCCCATGGGGAATTACGATGCACAATTTGAGAACACCGATACGGGCGATGTACAGAGAATTACCTTCCCCGACTTGCCCGGTACAACAGTCACTACACTTTTCCGTAATCAGGAGCCCGTGTGGAGCCAGACTTATGGACGGGGAATGCTGGCCGTGCAGGAACAATATACCCGCAGCGGCAATCGCACAGAAGTGATGGCGAAATCGTTTATCATGCCCTGGCACCTGAAGCGCGTTGAAGAGCGGCAGCCCGATGGCGGGATGCTCATCCAGCGATTTATGCCACAAGGCCCGGACACGAACGGATCTATCATTGAGTATGCCCTTTACAACTCCAGGCAACAAGTCCTCAGCTCTTGCTCGCTGAAGCCCCGGCGGGTTTCCGGCCAGTACACCGGTATCTACGACACCAGCGTTTCCTACACCTACCAATACGACAAAGAGCACCGCCTGACCCGCGTTGGTGATGTACTGCAACTCAAGTACACGGATAAAGATGCCTGGCCCGATGACATTATTGACAGTACGAAAGGAGTAAAAACGCCGACACATTGGCGCATTCGTTACAACAAGGAAGGCGACCAACTCCGGGAAGTGCTGGTGTATGAACGCCGGAAACTGCCCAAGGCAACTAAGGGCGGAGCTTATTATTTCGAGTTGAAATCGCGCTACGAGCTGAACTACCCGAAAGAATAAAGCTCAGGCATTCGAATCCGTCAGATTGGCCAGTTTGGAGCTTGGGGAATAATATTTGCCTGGAACCAACGTTTTAGAATTTCAGGCTGTCTTATAGAGCATGTCCAGGATTTACGCACTTCTGTTTTTGATTTTTTGGGCCGCATCGGCTCCTGCCCAGCATCTATCTGCCGGAGCGGAAACGGGTGCTCAGCTATGGCTGCGCAATCGTCCCAATACTCAGTCGCAGGAGGCCGTTCTTTCTCCGGGTGTGAGGGCCTTCCTGCGTTGGCAGGTCAAGCACGACTGGAGTTTAGAGCTGGGCTTGTCGGGTCACGGACGCAAAGACACCCGTAGCTATTCCTACATCGGGGATTTTGACCCATCAGTCAGTCATGTGAAGGAGTCGTATCAAGAACGCCTGTATGCTGCGGGGCTTGCTTTGCAATACAAGTTCGCCGGGAAGGATGAGCAGAAATGCAAACAGTATTTGGGCTTTCAAGCAGGGTTATCCTTGTTTGATCCCGGATTGATATGGAACGCATATACGCAGCGTGCGGGCAGCCCGGCTGAGTTTAGCAAGGGGCGAAGTGGTTTGGAGCAGGTACATTTCATGGCGGGCTTTCAATACCAGTTTCAATACCAGTTTTTCCCTTGCTGGATGGCCCAGTTCACAGCGGCAGCAGGAGGAGATCCCTACCGGATATTCAGTAAGGAGACGCTGCCGCCCACATTAGGCTTTCAGGCACCCATAAGTTTCTTTTCTTTTTCGGCTGGCTTAGGCAGGCTGCTGCATTGAAGCAAAACCTTGCTTCTAAGTATCAACTCAAAGACTGGGTGCATTGATGCCTAAGACCCCTGCACTTTCCTTTCTTACTTTTTCCAATAAGTCGGCATCCTTAGCCAAGGAGCGTCCGTAGCTGGGTATCATCTCCTTGAGTTTCCAGCGCCATTCCTGCATTTCGTTGGGGAAACATTTTTCCAGCAAGCCAATCATGATGCTCACCGCCGTGGAAGCGCCCGGCGAAGCGCCTAACAAAGCCGCGAGGGAGCCATCGGCATGAGCGACCAGTTCCGTACCAAATTCCAGGATGCCGCCTTCTTCTTCATCGGCCTTGATAATCTGAACGCGCTGGCCGGCAATCTCCAGTTCCCAGTCTTCTTCCCGCGCCAGCGGATAATATTCCCTCAAAGCCTTGATGCGGTCTTCATCACTTTGCATCACCTGCCGGATGAGGTATTTGGTGAGTGGCATATTATGCAGCCCCACAGAAATCATGGGTGCCAGATTAGAAATGCGTATGCTGCGGGGCAAGTCCCAGAGCGAACCTTCTTTGAGAAAGCGGGTAGAAAAACCGGCATAAGGGCCAAAAAGCAGGGCGGGTTCGCCATTGATGCGGCGGGCATCGAGGTGGGGCACACTCATGGGAGGCGCGCCCAGCGCGGCTTTGCCATACACCTTGGCATGGTGTCGGGCGATGATTTCGGGATTCTTACAGCGTAGCCACTGGCCGCCTACGGGGAAGCCGCCATAATGTTTCCCTTCGGGGATATCTGCTTTTTGGAGTAAGGGTAAAGCGCCCCCTCCTGCACCAATAAACACAAAGGGGGTTCGTACGTTTCGTTTGTCTCCGCTGTGCAGATCCTTGACGCGCAACATCCAGCCTTTGCCTTCTTCGGGTTCGAGGGGGTCAATATCGCGTACCTCATAGCCGAAAAAAATTTTCACTCCGTCCATGCGCATCAGCCTGGCGCAGAGCTCCCGGGTGAGGGAGCCATAGTCCACGTCTGTGCCCAGATCCATGCGCGTTGCAGCAACGGGTTCATCTGCCGGGCGGCCTTCCATGACGAGGGGCATCCAGGAGGCGATTTCGCCGGGGTCTTCACTGAAGCGCATTTCCTGAAAGAATGGAACGGCCCGCATGGCTTCCCAGCGTTTTTTCAGGAAGGCTCTGTTTTCTGCTGTGTGCACAAAGGAGCAGTGCGGCACGGCGCGGATGAAATCTACGGGGCAGTTCAGGTCGCTGTCGCGAACGAGGTAGGTCCAGAATTGCTTGCTCTGCTCGAAGGACTCGCTCACATGCAGTGCTTTTGAAAGGTCCATACTGCCATCGGGCTTTTCCGTTGTGTAGTTCATTTCGCAATAGGCGGCATGGCCTGTACCTGCGTTATTCCAGGCATCGGAGCTTTCGGTAGCGGAGCCATCCATGCGCTCATAGATTTCGATTTGCAAATCGGGATTCAGTTCTTTGAGCAAGGTGCCCAGGGTGGCACTCATGATACCGGCACCTATCAGCACTACATCGGGGCCTATATGTTCCATTTCAGAATTTTTTGATTGAAAAGATGCTTTGCAAACTAAAAGGATTGAGCCAGCAGTAGGACAACGGAGTTCTAAATCCGGCTGGGACGGATGCGGGAACTTTATGGGCAGTAAGAAGGAATGCTGTCATGTCGTTTTCAAAAAGCCATCATACAGGTTTCAGAAATTCAGTCTGCACAGGTGCTTGGCCTACATTTACGGAACACCGTAGTTCTCTTTTAAATCCCTCAGCATGAAGCGATTTTTTTACTTCCTCGCCTTCTCTAATGTTTTCTGTTTGTCAGCTCCCAATGCTCAGGCGCAGTATCAGAGTACCGGCCCTTTTGGAGGGCAGGCCTATTCTATATACCGGGAAAATGGGGGTAGGATTGTTGTGGCAGGAGATAATGGACTTTTCAGTAGCAATGATGAAGGGAAAAGCTGGCAGGAAATAAGTCCCACACCTGCTGATTTGGGATGTGCAACCCTTTATTCCGTTGCCTTAACTGGAGCAGATATATACGCGGGCGGTGATGCAGCCGGCATCTATATTTCGCATGATGGCGGTGCCCATTGGACCACTTCGCGCAGCGGCCTGAAGATTGCTGTGGGACGTCCTTTCTACGATATCGAAGTGGCAGGGCCTAATGTGCTGGCCATCCGTCCCGACTCGGGCTATTTGTTTCTCTCCCAGAATCAGGGAATAAGCTGGTCGCAAATCAATGCATCAATCAGCTCCTCCTTTGCCCAGTACCTCTCCACCTACAATGGAGCAGTGTATGTGAGTGCTCCTCAAGGGCTGTTCCAGAGTATGGACAATGGCATGAGCTATACCAACATCAATTCCCTTCCGGTGAATTATGGCAAGCTGGTTTGGGTGAGCGACACAGCCTATGTGGCAACTGCTTCTGGCATCCGGGTGTCCTACGATCAGGGCATCACATTCTCTGCTTTTGCTCTGACGGGGCGTTCTGTACGGGATGTTGCCGTTTCCGGGCAACATGTGTATGCGATTGTGCGCGGCATCGCACCCATTCAGGATTCGGTCCTTTATTCTTCCGATGGCGGGCAGAGTTTCAGTACTGCAGCATTTAATCCGGCTACGTTTCGATTCACACGAGTCAATGATATCCTGGCCACTTCAGGTGGTTTGTTAGTGGCCAGTGATTACAGCATCTACGGCACAATGGACAGCGGTGCTCATTGGTCTCTGGCTGATTCAGGCTTTTTAGCCGCTTCCGGAGGCGGGCTTGCGGCCTCGGGAGCTTATATCGTTGCCGGAACAGCTTCTATGGGTTTATATCGGGCCATACCGGATAGTGGCAGTCTTCAATGGCAACACACAGGTGATGTGTCGCAGCAAGTAGGTACGAATATCTTGTCGGTAGCAGCTCATGGAGCTTATGTTCATGCAGGTGGAGCCGGTGGTTATTATCGTTCTACAGACAGTGGGGCAACCTGGACAGCAGGGACGGCGGGTGTGAGTGGCGGATTGGTCAAATCTGTTTGCGCAAGCCCGAATAGCAGCGATGCCTGGCTCATCCGCAACGGCGACCTCTATTATTCTTCTGATGATGGCGCCAGCTTTGGCACCGTAGTGACCAGCAACCTCCCGGCGGGCCAATGCGAACGGGTCATGCAGGCAGACACAGCACTTTTTGTTTGTAGTTTTTCAACCTTGTATAAGGCCGGCAGCACCCTGGCTTTTTCTCCCGTATCGGGCATTTCGGGTTTTGTGACGGCGGTCATTCGCATCGGTAGTACTTATTATGCAGCTACGAAAGGCAATGGACTATTTAACTCTGCCGATGGTGCTGCCTGGGTTTCAATAAATACGGGGGTATTACCTGTAAAAATCAATGCTTTGATTGCAGATAGTGCCGGAACGGGCCTGCTTGCCGGTACGGATGATGGCATTTTTTCAAACTCGAATGGTGGTATATGGCAGCAGGTTGCACTCGCGGGTCATGCGGTGCAGGTTTTAGCCTTGAGGCATGGAAAAGTATTTGCCGGCACCTGTAGTGGTGTTTATAGTATCCCATATAAGCTACTGCCGGTGGACAATGGTGTAGGTAATAAGGGGCAAGGCAAGTTGGTAATGCAAGTAGTCCCTAATCCCAATAAGGGAAATTTTTCCATTCGGCTGCAATGCAGCGTGGCAGCGCCAGCGGTTTTGAGTCTTCG
>JAFDYC010000021.1 GCA_018267625.1 Bacteroidota bacterium | reverse complement strand
TGACCCAATTTTAGGTGAACAAGAATAAAACAAAATTGAAAAAAATGCGAAGTGAAAAAGTGTTTTCATATGCTCGTAATGTTAGTTTAGGTGTTGTGGAAATATTGCTGCTTACGTTTTGCGGCTTGGCGTAGTGGCGGTTTTTTAGCACAAAAGTTCAATCGAAGAACTGCACTTGAACCTACCACAAAACTGACATACGAAGCACCGAACCCGCCATTACGCCAAACCGCTGTTATAAGCTGGCCTTCTGTCCACCGACCTTGCAAACCATTATCAATAATACGTTTCACTGTCTTTGTCGTGTCGGGTTGTGCGGTTGGGTATTTTTTATTTTCAGAAGGGAAGGAGATTTTTTTTAATTCAATTTTGTCTGGGTGGGAAAGGTGGAAGCTCTTTTGCAAGCTTTGGTCTGTGCTTGGGCTTGTGCGGCTTGCAAATGTGCTTACACCTGTGTGTTGGCTTATCCTTGTTACTTTATTCATCAATTGAAAGTTCTCTTATTAAGTCAACAATTTTGTTATTGCTGAACTGTTTTCTAAATTCAATTTTTACTTTTCCGCCAAAGAATTTTTCTGCGTGTTTAATTTTCGCTTTTTCTTCTTCACGAAGACCGTCATCACTACCAACGTCTTTGGTTTCTACAATGAAGTTTAATTTCTGTTTGCCATCTTTGAATTTTAAAACGTAAGCGAAGTCAGGCGAATAAGTCTTTCCGCCTGCAACAGGAATTTTTATTGAGTTTTTCGGGATTTTCGTAAATACAATAACTTCGTTGATTTCTGTTTTGATGTTTTTCATTTCTAATTCAGAATCGTAATATAATTCGTCAAAGAAATAAGACTGTGCCACGTCTTCATCTGAAAAGAAAATACCAATATCAGAAGCGGAAATTTCTGATAAAACATTTCCTTTTTCGTCTGTCAGTTTAGTTGGGTGAATATTATTTGAAACCTTTTTGTATTCAATACTGAATTTATCAATAGCATTTGCCATTAGGAAATGGTCAAATTTATCTTTGATAATTCGCAAAGTTGTTGGGTTCAAATGTTTGTTAATGTCTGTTCCTGCATCAATAATTGATTGATGAATTGTTGCAAGATTGATATTTAAAATTTTTGAAAGTTCTTTCAGAAAGTCGCTGTATTTCATTGTTGAAATAGTTGCGATATTTCTGCCATAGATTGATTCTGCTTCGCTTACAATAGCTCTATCATCTTTGATTTCAACTTTTGCAACTCGTTCACTTACTCCGTCTATTGTAAAGTTGCCTTTTTGTGCTTTCAAAAACTCGGTAAACAGATTTTTAAATTCGGATTCTTTGTCAAACTTATATTCCAAAATAACTTTTTCATTGAGTTTTTCCCAAAGGTCTTTTAACTCACTGTATTTATCTGTTCTTATTGTAATTTTCTTTTTGTCGTCTGTTGCTTTGCGAACTTTCGTAGAATTTACACCTTCAAAGATTTTCGGATAATTGTGTTTGATGTATGTGAAACCATTTTCTTTAAAATCGTTGTTTCGCTTAATTACATCATTATCGTCTAAAACCTGTAACAGGTCTTCTTCAGTTGTTTCGTAGAGTTCGCAAATCTTTTTAATCATTTCAGCAGAAAGTTTATCAGGCGTTTGTTCCATTGAAATTGCACCCGATTTCGTGTTGATTTCATTAACTAAAGAATCAACAAAATCACTTTCAGTAAAGTCAACAAAATAGTTGAGATAAAATTGTTCGTCTTTCACACGATTGCCGTATTCATTCACTGGTAAACGTAAACCACGCCCAACTTCCTGCAATTTTGAAATTTCACTACCACTGCTACGCAGTTTGCAAATTTGAAAAACATTAGGATTGTCCCAGCCTTCACGCAATGTCCATTTTGAAAAAATAAATCGTCTCGGATTTTCCAAACTCAACATTTCTTGTTTATCGTGCAAAATCTCGTTTATTTCCTTTTCAATTACTTCGTCTTTTTCGCTGTTGTCTTTTGAGAAATAACCACCGTGTATGGCTGAAATATCAGTCAAAGATTTTTCAAGAAATGCTTTATAATAAACGTCTTGCTCTACTTTCAGCAAATTTTCAATTTCAGCTTTTGCTAATTGCTCTACCGTTTTTTTGATGTAACCGTCTTTATTTCGGTATTCATCAATATTGTCAATAAAAAAAAGTGTTAGCGGTTTTATTTTTACATCTCTCGTCAAAAACTCTTTTTCGAGTTCAAAATGCTTTTGAATGGCTTTTTGAATCATTGTTTCCTGCAACTTTTCGGCATATGAATAAGGATTGATTTTATCGCCTTTTTTCATTTCCAATCCGTTTGATAAAACAACGGTGCTTTTGTTTAAATTTTCAATTGACAAATCACTCATTTCAGAATGAATCGTTTGTAAACTGTCTTTCTTTTTAAGCTTTACCGTTTTGCGTTTATCATTTTCGTTTAATTCAAAACTTGCTTCTATTCCGTCTGAATCAATAAACTTTATAATTGCATTTTTACCGCTGTCAAATTCTGTAATGTGTCCGATTACGCCTTTTACTAAATTTCGATTGAACGAATCAACGGCAGTTAAAGTGTAAATCAGATTTTCATAACCTTGAAACGTTGCTCCATAACGCAAAACAAATTGCGGTTTCATTTTCTGAATGTTCTCCCACGTTTTGTTGCCTGTTCCAAATTTGTGTGGTTCGTCAATAATCAAAAACGGTTTGGTTGCTCCAATGGCATCAAACGGAACGGTGTATTTGTCAAATAAACCTTTGTCAAAACTTTTTTGCATAGTATCAGAGTTTATCATACCTGCGTTGATAATCAAAACTTGAATGCTGTTTTTTTCAAAATTGCCTGAATTGACAAAACTTGTAACGGCTGGAGGAATGTATGACTTCTTACTTTTGACATTTTTTAAGCTTTCTACAACGTGCAAATGCAAGGTTTTTCCGTATTGCTCTTTAAAATGTTCACGACTGCTGTCTGATTTCAAAAAATCTATTGTCCCCGCTTTGATAGAAAGCGTTGGCACAACAACAATAAATTTGAAAATGCCGTACTGTTTGTTGAGTTCAAAAATAGTTTTTGTGTAAGTATAGGTCTTGCCCGTGCCAGTTTCCATCATAATGTCTATGATGTTGCTGTCACGTTTTATTTTTTCGCTTATGCCACCGTTATTTTCCTTAATCGTTCTAATGTTGTTTGGATAAGCGTTTCCTGTTTGAAAATCAAATACAGGATTTATGTGATTTTTATCCGTTTCGGTTGGCTGAATAAGGGGAATATCCTGAAACACGCCAATAGTGCTATCTACTGCGTGTGACTGGTGGTTTAAGTTCTTTTCAAAATTAAATCCTTTCATTGCTTAATATCTTGTTATGAAGTCAATATCAATTTTCTTTTTGTTTGCGTATTGTTTCACATTTTCCGAAAGTTCTCGTAAGCTTTTGCTTTCAAAGTGATAACCAAATGCAATGATTGAAGTAGGATTGAATGCTTTATCTGTATCAATTTTTTCTAAAACGGCTTTCAAATTTTCGGTTGTAAAGTTTTTGTGCAACAAATACAATTTTGCACTTCCGTAAAAAGCGTTGTAACCGCCTAAATCAACGATTTCTAATTCTTGTGAAAGGGAAATGTTGTCATTTGTTTTCCAAGTAACAAGCAATGCTTTTAAATCTTCTTCAGTTAGTTTTCCTGCATCAAAAAGGGTTTGCGATGAATCAAACTGTTCTGCTTCAAAATTGTAATCTTCCCAAATTGGAATAGTTTCGAAAATTTTGAAACCTAAATCTCCTTCATAGCCACTCTTTTCACTTTTAATTTTATTTGCTGCTCGAATAACTCTTGCTCTTGTTACATCAAAAATTGTAGGTACTTCGATGCCTAAATCATTTTTGACATAGTTGTATGTTGTCTTGCTTTTCTTTTGGTCAATTAATTCAGGTATTTGAACCAAAATAAATTTTCGCTTAGCTAAATCATCAACATTCATATTTAATACTGCATCAGCAGTTGTTCCTGAACCAGCAAAAAAATCAAGAATTATATCATCATTACTACAGCTAATTGTGATTAATCGTTTTAAAAAATCAGTAGGTTTAGGATTTTCAAAAAGCTTCTTCTTTTCAAACAATTGTTTAAGTTCGATACTTCCTTTTTTGTTTCCATCAATATCTGTCCATAAGTTGGAAACTTGTTTTGTCCTGTCAGATAAATAATATTTCACATATGGTTTCCACTTAGACTTAAATTTTGAAATATCAACATTTTCATTTGTAACGGATGAAAAATCAGTTATTTCATCATCTTCGTTTTCATCATCTTCATCATCGAACTCTTCTATATCTTCTCCATTTTCTTTCCAAACTATTAATCCTTCATCCAAGAACTTTTGAAATTTATCTTTTCCTGTTCTCCATCGACTTAAATAATCGGTAGGTCCTATTGGAAATACTTGACTTCCATCTGGTGCTGTTATTGGAAAAAACATTCCTTCCCTGTCTTCTTTTCTGTCAGCATTTCCAGTCTTTCTTAATTGTAATAGTGCATATTTGCCCTTTCCATCTTCATCATCATTGTTAAACCTGTTTAGGTCTTTGCCTTTTAATGGGATTCCTTTTAATTGGAAATTAGATGTTTTGGAATAACACAAACAAGAATCATAAGAACTACCAATTTTAAGTGCTTCTTGGCCAGTTGTTGTCCCAGTCGCCCTAATTATAATACCCCTGAAATTTTCTTCTCCAAAGATTTCATTATCCAACAACATTTTTAAAGTAGCAACTTCGCTATCATCAATTGAAATAAAAATAACTCCATCATCTTTAAGAAGTTGTTTTGCTATGTATAGCCTAGGATACATAAAAGTTAGCCAAGCAGAATGGCTGTTACTTTTACTTTGCGTAAAATCTAAGATTCGTTTTGCTTTTTCTGCATCAACACCAATTAACTGTTGCAGTTCTTTTACGGTAAACTTCCTGTCGTCTTGATAAGTAAACCCGTCACTACCTGTATTGTAAGGCGGGTCAATGTATATCATTTTTACTTGTTCGTAATAGGCATTGGCAAGGTGCTTCAGCACTTCCAAGTTATCGCCTTTTATGAGCAAGTTTTCAGAATTAGCATTTTCGGGTTTGCTATTATGAGTTTCGTCTGCTTTCAGTAAAGTGGTTGCTGGGTCGCTTGCCAAAAGCCTTGCATACGATTTTCCAAGCCAGTCTAAACCATAACTCTCAGTAGAAAAGTTGATTTCTTTTTCAGTCAAATTGGCTTTAAACTTTTCCAATTGAAAGTTTCCATCTTTGTCAAAGCAATGCGGAAAATTTATTCTCAATGCTTCCAAATCTTTGTTTGGAACTTTTATGTCGTTCGTTATTTTTTGTTCCTTGCTCATTTCTTGTTCTTTTTAATGTCGTTGTCGATTAAGAGGTCTTTCACATTTACATCCAATATTTTGGCTATGTCATAAAGTACTTCTATTCGTGGTTGTTGTCTGTTTTGCACATAAGCATTTACCATATTGTAGCTTTTGCCTAATTGCTCAGCAAGCCAAGTCTGCTTAATGCCTTTTTCATCCAACACTTCTTTTATTCTGTTCATTTGTTCAAATGATTCAAGTCGCAAATATAGTTTTAAAATATTTTGTATCTCATTTTGCAAGATAAAAAGTAATCAAAATATTTTCAACATTCTCAAAGGTGCGTTGGCAAAAAATGGCTCTTTGGCTTTTGCCGAAGGGTCGACTTGTGCGGTAGGGGCAAAAGCCAATGTGCCATTTGTGCGGCTGGCTAAAATTGAATTAAAAAAAATGTGCGGTGGGGAAAATAAAAAATACAGAAGGGTCGGCAATGAGTGTCGGCTTACCCGTTGTCCGTTTGAAATATGGTCTGTATGTTGGTCACTTGTCGAAATGGTTTGCTTTTGTGTTAATGTTTAGTTTTTAGTCGTCTGTTTCTGGTTGCACTGTCGTCTTTAGGCTTGCTTATAACGGACGGGTATTGCCGATGGCAGGGAAATTGAAAACTTTCTGCCGGAACTAAAGTACAGTAAATAAACAAATAGTTGAAATTATGATTTTAAGCAAAATTGAAAACGTCAAGCCGGAACCGAAGCTAAATAATGATTCTGCTGCTGATAATATGCAGGTCACCCCTGCTATTGGCAATACCATGTTATGTGCAGTGCATTTAGGAACAATGATTGTGGCAGAAAACACATTGTTCAAAGTTGTAAAAAAGTACAATGACTTTGTTTGGCGACTAAAGTCTGAAAATGGTGAAATAGTAAATGTGTTTTATGCCTTATCACAAAGCTGGTCATTGCATTGCACATAACTCCCAAATATACGCAATTATCCAAACCTGCAAAGAAAATTTCATTAAATGCACAATACAAGACAATATCTATGAACTGCTGTGAATTAATACACAAAAGATGATTCGCGATAAATAATTTCCATCTCACAACTTAATATGTCGTATTTTTGAATTGCGTCTATTTTCTGGAACTATAACCTTTACGCAGCCCTCTTTCCTTCCTTTCTAATCTTCAATCGGTCTATATGGGCTTTGAATCTTCAAACTATCGCGCCGAGGCCGGCTTACACAAAGATGCTCCTGTTATTTGGCTGCATTTCCCGAATGAAGCACGACTCGTTAGCGAATTGCGGGCCCAAGTGCGACCCCTTTGGAGCACGAGCAAACGCTGTTGGTATATCGCCGACCATCCCGCCCACCGACGTCTGTTTGAGCTTCCCGTGCCTCTTATCGGTAAAGATGTATTGGTTCGGATTCAACCCATCAATCAGGCCGAACTGAGTCGGATGGAGGAACTACTTACGTTAAAAGCCTACAGTGCGAATACGTTACGCACTTACCTGCTTGAATTCGCTCAATTACTCTACCTCCTGGGCCCTATACCTGCCTATAGTCTTACACCAGAACGCTTGCGCAGCTATTGCCTCTACTGCATTCGGACCTTACATCTTAATGAGAATCATATGCATAGCCGAATCAATGCCCTCAAATTCTATTATGAACAGGTGCTCGGGCGAGAAAAATTCTTCTTTGAAATCCCAAGGCCCCAAAAGCCTTATTTACTCCCCAAAGTCCTCAGTAATCAGGAAATATCTCGCTTGTTTCAGGCTACGGAGAACCTGAAACATCGGGTATTGTTGAAGCTTTGTTACGGAATGGGTCTTCGCGTGAGCGAAGTGGTCCATTTAAAAATAACGGATATTGATGGCGCTCGACGGCAAGTCTTATTGGAAGCCGCTAAGGGTAAAAAGGATCGCTACGTAAACCTTCCCGAGAGCATTCTTACAGAATTACGGGAATACTACCAGCAATATAAACCAAAGTATTATTTGTTTGAAGGGCAATATGGAGAACCGTATTCTACAAGAAGCGCTCAATCGGTCTTTAAGCAGGCGATGCGCCGAGCCAACATCAATAAGCGCCTGGGTATCCACGGCCTGCGTCACAGCTATGCCACCCACCTCCTAGAATATGGAACAGATATCAGCCTTATCCAAAAACTATTGGGACATAAGGATATAAGGACGACGCTGACTTATACCCATGTGGCCGGTTCCAGTCTTCAGAAAGTCCGTTCCCCGCTGGACCGAATCAACGAGCACCCATAATCGTATTGAAACGGTGACTGCTACTTAGCATGGCTCTATACAGTGGTAGGGCATAATATGATATGCTCACAATACGCCATTGAGCCAGGCTTCCCTGGTGGTACAACAAGTTGTAGAGCCCTGCTTGTTTGCGGTTGGCCGGCAGGCGGGGAGGCCTGGTCGGGTAGATTGGGGTAGGCTTGCATGTTTCGTAGAGAAAAGCCAGAACTCATGTGGCTCCGCAGGGTAGCTATAGCCAGAAACCAGATACCGATTTCATGCGTAGTAGTGTCTCATTCCCGCATATGAGCCAAAGGCCGAACGAAAAAAGGGCAGAATTCAGTTGAAGAATGGAAAAATTGAGTTGGATGCGAAATCCATCGCGCGTAAATTCAAAATAAGAGTGCCGAAAAAAAAAAGGACAGTGCCGGTGGACATGCTGCAATGGCCTCAAATTAGGGTAGGCCTGCTGTTTCGTAGCGAACCGGACCCTGAAGAGTGCGACGCAACGGATGCTCCATAGCATTCCGAAAGCCGGCTAAAAAA
>JAFDYC010000020.1 GCA_018267625.1 Bacteroidota bacterium | reverse complement strand
ACATGTAGCGCCGGAGCGGATTGTTTTTAAGATTCATGGTAAATGAATTTTAAAGAGTGAAAAAAAGAAGTGCTTTTTTCGGGAGGAAGAACCTCAGCCGGTTACAGGGTAAAGTTTACGCTTTTTTAAACCCCCGTCAAGCGTTTTTAAACGGTGTTTTGGCATAACGAAAAAGTCCATGTTTTTGAAAATCAGGTGAGTGAAAGTTGGAGTCCCAAAAAGGGTTTGCGATTCCCTTTTGCATTTCCCAAAAAAGGCAAGCGCTTAACCACCGATTCGAAAAGACGGGCTCAAAAATCTTTGGAAAAGAAGCAATGAACAGCGGGCGGCATCTTTGCGTACAGCCTACCGTCTTCATGCGTCGCTTCTTTGCGAAAAACCTACTCTTCGTTATTGCGCTCAATGCGCTGGTGAAACCCGTCTGGATCTTCGCCATTGACCGCACGGTGCAGAACCGGGTAGGGCATGCCAGCTATGGCACGTTTCAGGCCTTGCTGAGCATGAGTATCATCATGCAATTTGTGCTTGATTTTGGGCTCAACAGCTACAATACCCGTGCGGTTTCCCGCGACCCTGCCAGTTATGCAAAACGTTTCCCGGCCTTGCTGGGCCTGCGTTTGCTGCTGATGGGGCTATACTTTGGAGTCGTGTTGGGCATCGGTTACAGCATAGGGTATCGGGGGCATACTTTGGTATTATTGTGCGGCACCCTGCTCATCCAGACGTTGACGATTTTGGTGTTGTTTATCCGCAGCAATGTGGCCGCATTTCAGCGTTTTCGGCTGGATGGTGTGCTCAGCATTACAGACCGTTTGCTCATGATTTTGATTTGCGGTACGCTGCTCGTGCTCCCCTCCACGGCTTCACGGTTTAATATTGATTGGTTTGTGTGGTGCCAGGTAGGTTGTTATGCGGCATCAGCCTGTTTCGGTTTTTATGTCTTGTGGCGGATAACGCGTCAGCCCATTCGTTTGTCTTTTCATTTAGGCCATGTGGGCGGAATGATGCGGGCGGCTGCACCCTATGCCCTGCTGATGTTTTTGATGAGCATTTATATGCGTTCCGATGTGCCCTTGCTGGAGCGCTTGTATAGCCCGCAGGAGGCAGGGCGGTACATGAGCGCTGTTCGGCAACTGGATGTCTGCAATCAGTTTGCTATTCTTTTTGCGGGCATCTTGCTGCCCTTGTTTGGGCGGATGCTGGCACAAGGGCAAGATGTGGCGCCCATTGCGCGGCTCAGCACCAATCTGCTGCTGCCATTAGCCTTTCTGGCTGCCGTCATAGCCTGGTCGGCGGGCACGGGCATCATGCACATGCTCTATCCGGCAGCCACTGCCCGTGATGGGCGCATTTTCGCCTGGGTGATGAGTTGCCTGCCGGCTTATGCGCTGATGTATATCTACTCCACGTTGCTCACAGCCAATGGCTCGATGCGCTTATTGAACCTGCAGGCTGCAGGGGCGGCGGCATTGAGCGTATCTGTCAATTGCCTGGTGATACCCCGGTATGGCGCGGAAGGAGCTGCCATGGTTTCCTGTGGCACGCAATGGAGTATTGCCGTTTCAACACTATTCTTTTCCAGCCGGCGCAACAGGCTGCCCTTCAGTCCGCGCTGGATAGCCGGGCATCTGCTGTATCTGCTCGTAATGCTCTTGCTTGCCTGGGCTGCCTTCAGCCTCTGGCCCGGGGAATGGGTACGGGTAAGCCTGAGCCTGGTTGCGGCGGCGGCGGTATTAATCCCTGCATTCCACTTTGTCAGCCCCAGAGCTTTGGCCCAGCTTATTTCGAATCGTTGAGGGAAGAGGGATGAGCTTGCGTATCGCCCGTTTCAGGCAGTTCTCTGACATCACGTTTCAAAATAAAAACAGCCGTCTTGTAGGGCTGGATGCCATGACCGCGGCGCAAGGCCCAGACTTTCGTGAACTCGGCACCGAAGTAGAGTATGATGCCTGAATAATAGACCCAGAGCAGGATGATGATGATGGAAGTAGCAGCGCCATAGGTACTGCCCACGCTGGAGTTGCCCAGATAAAAGCCTATAAAAAACTTTCCCAGCAGGAAGAGCAGGCCGGTAAAGGAAGAACCTACCAGCGCATCGCGCCAATGGATTTTTGCATCCGGCAGCACTTTGTAGATGATGGAAAAGAGCAGGGTGATGATGACGAAGAGGATGAACAAGCCGGAGCCCTGGAGCAAGATGACCTGTCCCTGTCCCAGCAGTCGGGCGATGCGGTCGGTGAGCAAATCGGCGAGGGTGTTGGCCAGTAGTGAAACAGTCAGCAGGAAGCCCAGGCCGATGATCAGCGAGAAAGAGAGCAGGCGGTTGGTGATGATACGCAGCCAGCCTTTTTTAGGCTTTGCCCGGATGCTCCAAATGAAATTGATAGAGTCTTGAATTTCCAGAAAAACCGCAGTAGCAGAGATGAACAAAGACACCAGCCCGATGATGCCAAACTTGTGTGCATCCTGCGATTTCTGAAGGGCCGAGATGATGTTTACGATTTGTTCGGCACCCTGGGCCCCCAGCAGTTTTTGGATTTGCCCGAAGAGGGATTGTGTGATTGATTGTTCATTGGTGAACATGCCAATCAGCGAGATGATGACCAGCAGGAGCGGGCCGATGGCAAACACCGTGTAGTAAGAAAGCGAAGCACTCAGCTTCATCGCATTGTCTTCAATAAAACCCTTAGCAGACTCCTTCAGAATGCGGAAGAAACCGGGTTTATTCCCGTGGTGGAGGAAGGACATGAGCTGATGCGGCGCTTTAAGAATATAGTGGAGGCAACTACGAAGCGGCTACTTCCTGATCGGCAGCCAGGCAGGCCAATGCCCGTTCCACCATGCTTTTTGAACCGATAAAAATAGGTACCCGCTGATGCAGCTTATCCGGGCTGATATCAAGGATGCGTTCTGTGCCGGTACTGGCTAATCCGCCGGCAGCTTCCACCAGGAAGGCCATAGGGTTGCATTCGTAGAGCAGGCGGAGCTTGCCCTGTAGGTTTTTACTGTCGGCAGGATACATAAAGATGCCGCCTTTAATGAGCGTTCGGTGCATGTCCGCCACCATGGAACCGATGTAGCGATGGCTGTAAGATTCATTCATGCAATGCGTGAGGTATTGCTTCACGCCTTCGCTGTACTTGTTCCAATTGCCCTGGTTGATAGAGTAAATCTTACCCTCCGATTTCACCTGGATATTGGGATGGGAGAGGCAGAACTCTCCGATGCTGGGCTCCAGGGTAAAGCCATTCGCTCCGCGCCGGGTGGCATAGACCATCATGGTGGAAGAACCATAGATCACATATCCTGCGGCCATCAGGTTCTTGCCGGATTGCATAAAGTCGGCCTGCGTACAGGGCTGTCCTAGGGGAGATACGCGGCGATAGATTGCGAAGATGGTACCGATACTGGCATTACAGTCTATGTTGGAAGAACCATCCAGCGGGTCGAAGAGCACGACATACTTACTGTTGACACTAAACTCATCATCGAAACATAATGCATCATCATTTTCTTCGGAAGCAATGCCCGCACAGTCGTTGGAGTTGCGTAGCACACTGATGAGCATATTGTCGGCATACACGTCGAGCTTCATTTGCTCTTCGCCCTGCACATTCGTAGAGCCTTGCTTGCCGAGGATGCCTTCAACCAGGCCTGCTTTCATCACCTGCTTGTTGATGAGTTTGCAGGCTAGGCCGATGTCGCGAAGCAAGGCAGAAAGCTCGCCCTTAGCTTGGGGGAATTGTCGGGTCTCGTGGATGGTGAACTCATCGAGCGTAATGAGTTTGCGGGCCATGGTCGTCATAGTTACAGCGTGTTGAACCCGCAAATTAACAGCCTAAAGCCGGGATGAAGGAGGCCCTGTTTGGCAGGATGAGCGCCTGAATTTGCAACAGCAAGAGCTACCTTTCCCAAAGCCTGAAGCAATGAATCAACATGACTCCTTCCCATTTTAATATTCGCGTTTATGGCCTATGGTTTCATGCCGCCTGCCTGCTCGTCAATGAAGAGATAATTCGTGGGCAGAGCATCATCAAATTCCCTGGGGGTGGACTGGAGCTTGGGGAAGGTGCTGTTGAAGGCCTGAAGCGTGAGTGGCGTGAAGAACTAGGCTTGGAAATTGACGTTTTGAGCCATTTCTACACGACCGACTTTTTTCAGCGCAGCGCCTGGGATGACTCTCAGGTAGTGTCTATTTACTACTTCGTGCAAGCGGATGCCCGTCAAGCCTTCCAGAACCAACAAGCCGATGAACACAGCTTTTGGATGCCACAGGCAGAGCTGAGGGAAGATCGTTTCACCCTGCCAATAGACCGGTTGGTGGCCCGGATGCTGGCAGAAGGGAAGCGTTTTTGAGGAAGTGGATACCTGCTTTTTTACCATTCAGGAGTGCATTCTTTTCTGAAAAAAATGTTCGAGGTATAAACTTTAGTTTTCTCCAATAGCACTATTTGCAATCCGTTTTGCCGGACTTCTACATTTACCGGCTTCATGAAACTCCTCTACCGGTATCTGCAGCCTTACAAAGGCCTGATTGCTCTGGCACTTTTCCTGGTATCCGTGAACCAGGTCTTCTCGCTACTCAATCCCTATATCCTCGGTCATTACCTGATTGACCCCTACGCGAATCGTGCCGCATACTATCGCGGGCAACACGATGCTACAGGCTATTTCCACGGAGTGCTCCTCGGCTTGCTGATGATAATAGGTGCCGCTATGGTATCGCGCATCGCGAAGGCTTTTCAGGATTATGTGGTCAATGTCATCATCCAGAAATTTGGGGCACAGCTCTATACCGAAAGCCTAAGGCATGCACTGCGCCTGCCTTTTGCTGAGTTTGAAGACCAGCGCAGCGGTGAGACTTTGTCCGTGCTGCAAAAGGTGCGTGCCGACAACGAAAAGTTTATCACCAACTTCTTCAATGTTCTTTTTGCGACGGTGGTGGGCATTGTCTTTGTCTTCATCATAGCCTTCCGCATCACGCCCATCCTACCGCTCATTTACCTGGTGGGCGCGGTGGTACTCGGCCTGCTCATCAGCGTGCTGAGCAAGAAAATCAAACACATCCAGAAGAAGATTCTGGGCGAGACGAATGCACTTGCCGGTGCCACTACCGAGTCGCTGCGCAACATAGAACTGGTGAAAAGCCTGGGGCTGACCCAACAGGAAATTCACCGACTCAACACCACCACTTTCAAAATCCTGAAGCTGGAACTGCGAAAAGTGAAGAGCATCCGCTCCGTGTCTTTTGTGCAAGGCACCTTCGTCAATTTCCTGCAACAATGCATCATGTTCACCCTACTGTTTTTCGTGTTTCGCGATAAGCTGACGGTGGGCGAAATGATTATGATGCAGTTCTACTCCTTTTTCATCTTCGGGCCACTGCAGGAACTGGGCAACATCATCCTTTCCTATCGGGAGGCACAGGCCTCACTCAATAACCTGCAAACCCTGATGGCCAAACCCGTGGAAGTGCAACCCGCTCATCCCCGGCCTCTGGATGCTATTCGTCATCTTGCTTTTAAGCAGGTATCCTTCCAGCATCAAACAGCAGCGCGGCCCGCCCTCGAAGGAGTTTCTTTCGAAGTGAAGCTGGGAGAAACCATTGCCTTTGTAGGACCTTCGGGCGCCGGGAAAACCACCCTGATGAAACTACTCGTAGGCTTGTACCATCCCGTTGAAGGTTCTATTTATTACAACAATCTTCCCAATGATGAAATTGACTTTGATGCCCTTCGCCGGCAAATAGGATTCGTCACTCAGGACACACAACTCTTCTCAGGCAGCATCCGCGAAAACCTGCTTTTCGTCAACCCTCAGGCCAGCGATGAAGACATGTATGAAGTCATCCGCATGGCGGCAGGGCAAAACCTCCTCGCCCGCGCCGAGCTAGGCATCGACACCGTGATTGGTGAAGGCGGACTGAAACTTTCGGGCGGCGAGCGCCAACGCCTGAGCATCGCCCGTGCCCTGCTGCGCCACCCCCGCCTGATGATTTTTGATGAAGCCACCTCGGCACTCGATTCGCTGACCGAAGAAGAGATTTCGCAAACCATCCGGGAAATCACCGGACGCCGGGAACACATCACCGTGATGATTGCGCACCGGCTTTCTACCATCATGCATGCCGACCGAATCTATGTGCTGGAACGTGGCCAGGTAGTTGAAATGGGCTCACACCATAGCCTGCTCGAAGAAAAAGGCCTGTATTATGCCATGTGGCGGCAGCAAATCGGCGAACGGATGGAACGAAAGGGCCGGCTGGCTCAGGCTTAATCTGGCAAGTCCGTCACATTGCCAATTCTTACGGATTGTCAAAGCGACTTATATCTTTGGCCGCCTGAAACAATTTTTTGTTCCGAGCACCTCAACTATTGTTCACGCTAAAAAATTCCCAGTAAATGAAAAGCGTACTGACCAGTCTGGCAGCAGCAGCCTTGATGTTCGTTGCCTGCACCCCCACTACCACACCGGGCACGGCTCCCTCAGCCATACAAAAAAACCTGAATGCCTTCCGCACCGTCACACAGGCATTTGAGTCAGGCGATGTAAGCCATCTGGACGATGTGATCGCCGCAGACTTTGTGGACCACACCGACCAGGGGGATAAGAACCGCGACAGCCTGAAAGCATACATCCAGATGATCCACAAATCGGGCATTACCTTAAAGCAAGAAGAACAGAAGGCCGTTGCCGACAGCGACTATGTCTTTGCAATGATGCACTACACCGGCGTGGGCGATGGCGTCATGATGCCGAAAGGACCTTTCGATATGCACGCAGTCGAAGTGGTACGCTTCAAGGACGGAAAGGGCGTTGAGCATTGGTCTTTTTCCGACATGGCGGAGATGATGAAGATGATGGGAGAGATGAAGGGAGCCTCTGCTCAGGCGCCGACTGCTGGCAAAGACAGTACGAAAAAGTAGCAAGTACACAAGACAAGTATCCGGCCAACTCAGCGATGGGTTGGCCTTTTTGTAGAGTCCATACCTGCACTCGAATGCAGCCGAATAAAAAAAGCGCCCGGAATCAACCAAGCGCTTTTTTTGCTGCGGAGACGAAGGGATTCGAACCCTTGATACACTTTAGGCGTATACACACTTTCCAGGCGTGCTCCTTCGACCACTCGGACACGTCTCCCGAAGGGCTGCGAAATTAAGGATTCCCCATTGCCTTTTTGCTGAAAAGTTTGTCTGCATTTGCAGAAGTAACCCGGGCCAATTCGTCTAAGCTGATGCCGCGTAACTCGGACAATTTTTCAGCGACAAATCGAATGAATGAACTTTCATTGCGCTTACCACGGAAGGGCACCGGCGCGAGGTAGGGCGCATCCGTTTCCAAGACTAAGCTTTCGATGGGCACTTGCTGTACCACCTCGGCCAGCACGCGGTTGCTTTTATACGTCACGGTGCCGCCGATGCCGAGTAAAAATTGCAGATCCACTACCTGCTGTGCCTGTTCCATGTTGCCGCTGAAACAATGGAATATGCCGCGAAGCTGGCCGTTTTGCTTGCTGCGCACGATTTCGATACAGTCGTCTGTAGCCTCACGGCTGTGAATCACGATGGGTAAGTCATGCTCCAGCGCCCAGTCAATTTGCTGCGTAAAGGCTTCTTTCTGCTGTTTGATAAAAGTTTTGTCCCAGTAATAATCCAGACCGATTTCGCCAACGGCGGCAAAGCGGTCCCTGCCTAGCCAGTGCTGCACGAGCTTCAGCTCTTCGAGGAAATGCTCGTTCACGTATGTGGGATGCAGCCCCATCATGGGAAAACACTGGCCCGGGAAGGTATTAGCAATCCGCATCATGCCGGGGATACTTTGCAGGTCGCAATTAGGCATATACAGTTTCGCGACACCGGCATCGAAGGCTCTGTGAATCATTTCATCCTGCTGTCGGGCATCGAGGCGGTCATCGTAAAGGTGGGTGTGCGTATCAATGAACATATCTTATTCTGAATCCGGGTCTGTTGCTATGGGTAAACTTCTATTCGGGCAATCCGCGCATCTTCCAGCCTTGCTGGTGGCAATAATCAAGCACAAAGGGTAGGGAATACCGAAGGCGGGGCAATGCCTTGGCACTATCGTGAAACACAATAATCGCGCCAGGGTGAATATGATCCAGCACGTTAGCGAGGCATTTTTGGGGGGATATTTTCGTGTCAAAGTCGCCGCTCAGCACGGTCCACATATACACCTTCCGGGGATTTTCTCCCTGTTGCAAGGCTCGGGCCTCAGCCCGGGTGATGCGTCCATAGGGTGGCCTAAACAGGTGTCCGGGGATAAATGGGTCTGCCTTTCGGATGTCTTCGAGGTAGGTTTCTTTTTCAACCTTCCAGCCATTCAGATGGTTGAAGCTGTGGTTGCCGACGCGATGCCCTGCAGCCTGAATTTGGGCAAACAGTTCCGGCTCCGCAGCCACATTTTTTCCAATACAGAAAAAGCTGGCCTTTGCGTCTTGATCCTCAAGTTGTTTCAACACCAGCGGGGTGGCCACCGGGTGAGGCCCATCGTCAAACGTCAGGTAAACACTCGGTTCATCGCCAGAAGGAAGCTCCCAAATCAAACCCTTCGGAGCCATCCAGCGCAGCCACCATGAGGACTTAACAGCGTACACAGGGGCGAAGGTACGCCCAGGCTATTCCACCACTGCGATATCCGTCCCCTGAACAATACCTTCCTGGCCATCCGGCAGCCGGACGATATAGCCGTTTTTCTCTTTGTGGAGCACGGTTACCAGCAAGCCTTCCGGCAGGCTCAGGCCCCCGGTAGCACTACCGGAAACGGCCGATTGAAAACGTACATCCGGGCGCATAACGATGCCCGCAGCTTTAGGAGTATGACGTTGTACGCCTGCAAAACTGAAGATGGCCATCAACAACACCAGCACTAATAAGCCACCGGTGACTTGCGGGCGCAGCCAGGCCATTCGCAACCTTTTGTATTGCCTCCAGCCTAAGGTCAGCAGTAGGCCGGCAAACAGCGAAATAGCCAGAAAGGCCCAGAGGTTGCTGAGCGAAGCGGCAGTCAGGGCTTGCCACCAGCGCAGGAAGAACACTTCTTTGGCGGCTGCAGGACTTACTTGTTTTTGAATCAACGTAGCATTGTGTGCTGCTGCGGGAAATGCCGGCTGACGCAGCAAGGCACGCTCATAGGCCAGCATAGCTTCTGCAACATGATGCAGGCGGTAATGGGCATTCCCCAATTTATAAAGGACGGCTGCAGGAGCACTTTTATCTGCTGCTGCACGGCTGAAATAATTTATGGCGCTATCATAATTCCTGCGTTGATATGCAGCATCACCCAGACGTTCCAAGTTGGAGCCTGTAGCCCACAAACTACCTGAAATAAGCAGGAGGGAACCTGCCAGCACAAGGAAGCGTAACCTGGAGGACAGATAACTTTTCATGAGGAGCGAAGGGTACGTTCGAGACTGTTGATGACGGAGGCAGCTTCGCTGAAGCTTTGTTGCATTTGCTGACTGCTGCCCACTGGGGCATACAAGGCCAGCTCACAATCGCTGATCAGTTGCGCTACCTGATTACGCACCACATCGGGCACCCCGCGCTGGGCCAGAGCCTGCACAGCAGTAGCCTTGCCTAAGGATGACATCGGGATGCCCAGCTTGTCACTGAGGTATAGCCAAATGGCTTTGGATAGCTCATCATAAAACCCTTTCTCCTGGCCTTTCTGAAGCATGGCTCCAGCCAGACTAAGGCGCTTTTGTGCGGTACTTCCTGCCTTGCGTGTACGGTATTCATCGGCATGTGCGGTCAGCTCGTCCTGACGACGGCGGTAAAATGCCAGTCCGGCAAAAGCCAGTAAGGGCAGGAGGTATAAAGCCCAGTAAACCGGCGATAAGATGACCGGTTTCAAGGCATGGGCCTGAAGGTTGTCCTCAATATCTCCGTTGAAGGTTCCTTTACCGCCGATGCTGGCCAAACTTCCTTTGCCAGGTGTGACATGGAGTTTGTAAGGGCTCGTGCTTGCCGTCTTATAACTATTCGTTTTGGGGTCGAACCAGGAGAAGCTGATGGGCGGAATGGTATAATCTCCCGAACGGCGTGGGGCTATAGTATAGGTGATGATTTTATCGCCGGCGATAGTAGTGCTGCGGCTGGTAATGGTATCCTGGATGTTGGGGTCGTAGAGGTCTAGGCCGTTGGGTAAAGTAGGTTTTGGAGCATCGAATAGTTTCAGATTGCCACTACCACTGATGGTAAGGGTAAGGGTTGTAACATCATCAGTGCTCAGCTTATCGTTGCTGAGTTTGGAGGAAATATTGAAGGATCCTACCGCACCTGTAAAACTTTCCGGCTTGCCTTCTGTCGGCAAAGCATCTACCTGGATCGTCAAGGGCGTGCTTTTGACATGAGCAGGAATATCCCGGTAGGCCATCCCGCCAAAGGGGTCTGAGAAAAAAGGGTCATTCAGCATCAAGCTGCCTCCGAATGCCTGTTGAAAGAAGGGGTCATCAAAGGGATTGCGGCGCTGACTTTTCATCACGACCCGTGCTGTACCATCTGCCTCAGCAGGGTCGAGTATCAATTTGCCTGTCTGCTGAGGAAAAAGCGCTGATTTTTTCAGTACAAACACCTGGTAGCGTTTGCCCCCTACAGTTTCTTCTGTAGGCTTGGGTTGTTTAGGCAGGTCAAAATCCTGAGTCCAGAATCCATTCAGTGAAGGCAGTTTGGAAATGGCCATCTGCATGGGGATGCGGGTGTAGAGCTTGTAATAGGCTGTCACCTGTTCGCCAAGCCGAACCCTGCGCTTGTCCACGTCCACCCGGATAAACATATCCTTACTGATATCCAGCTTAGGTGCTTGTTGTATGGGCTGTTGCTGGGCCGGCTGGCTGTGGCCGCGCATACCGGCAAAGGGGTCAGCATGGGCTAATGGGTCATCCCAAAAACCGCCTCCTCCCTGCTGCCGGGCCGGTTGTTTCGCAGCCAATGAGCCGGGCACTACTTCTATCTCCAAGGGATTCGACTGATAATTTCGGCCATTAGCATCTTTGGCAGTCGCGGCCGGGATGTTCAACTTACCGGTATGCCGCGCTTGCAGGATGAAGGTGAGCGAGACACTGGAACTCTGAATGACCCGGTTGCCCAGCACCTGCGTGTTGCTGCTCTGTGATTGAAACGGCCCGCCCAGTACTTTGAATTCTTTGAAGCTTGGAGTAATGGACTGGAGGCCTTCTACATCCTGGATAGTGTAGGTAACGGTGAGCTGGTCCGAGAGGCCAATTTTATTCGCATTGGCATTCGCCGAAAAAACAACATTCTGAGCGCGAACCCCACCGCTGCATGCTGCCAGCAGCATGAGCATGGGCAACCACTGAGTTCGAAATGCGGAGACTTTCATGAATCAGAAAACGGGGCCGACAAAATTAGCCGCAGCCCTTGCGGGACGTTGGTGTATGCCGTATAAATTGGCGTTAAATGATAGGTGTTTACCACTCATACATCTCCAGAGGTTGGGCGCAAAATGATGCGCTCCAAGTCGGCTTTTTCACTGAGTGAATAGGCATTCCACAGCACGGAGGCCACATCTTCCGTTTCCATAAATCGGTCCCGACTGAGGCCGGATTCGCTCCAGGAACGGCTCCAGGTAGCACCAGGGCAGATAGCCGTCACCCGAATACCTTTTGGCCCCAATTCAAAGCGCAGATTATCCGAGAAGCCGAGCAGGGCATACTTAGTGATGCTATATGCTCCCCCATTCGGGTAAGCCCGCAAGCTGGCCACGGAGCAGAGGTTGAAGATGTGGCTTCCGGCCTGCATCAGGGGTAGTAATTCCCGCGTTAGGTCATAGGCCCCAAACAGGTTCACCCGCATCATTGCTTCGAGCTGGCCCGCAGGTTCTTCAGCTATGCTGCCGGGCTGAAAAATACCGGCATTATTCACCAGCACATCTACCCTCGGAAAGGATTCTCGTATGGCTTTGGAAAAGGAAAACACTGCTTCCTGATGTTCAAAATCGGCGGGCAGAGCCAGGATCTTTGCTTGCGGTGCCTGCCGCTGCCATGCTGCTTTCACCTGTCGCAAATCGCTTTCTGTTCGAGCGCAGCAGCCCAAATGAAAACCTTCTGATAGCAGCCGGGTCGCAATGGCGTGACCGATACCCTGTGTCGCTCCGGTGACGACGGCATAGCGTTCCATCATAGCCGCAATATCCTTTTTTTGCGCCAGCAGCGAAGTAGTAATCAGGCATCACATCCGGCTTCATCTTTGCTGCTCTGTCTCTTACTTCCCTTCCCATTCCTGATAAAAACTCCTGTACATGCTTCGTCTTTCGCTCTTTCTCTTCTTGCTGCTGGCCAGCTTCGGGAGCTTCGCCCAAAGCGGCGCTGCACTGAGTTTTAAAGAAAAAGTTCATGACTTTGGCGAGGTGCCTGTGGACAGTCCCCTGCATTGGCGCTTCGAGTTCAGCAACAGCGGCAATGCTCCCTTAATCATTACCAGCATCCAGCCTTCCTGCCATTGTGTGCAGGTAAATTGGACACGAGGCGCCATAGGCCCGGGCGGCAAAGGATTCGTAGATGTAAGCGTTTCGCCTCCCCACGACATCCGCTTCTACCGCACCCTGATGATTGCCTCCAATGCCATCAACTATGACCCGGCCCTCATGCGCTACGAAATAGATGTGATGGGGCGCGGAGTGCAACCATTGCCCACATTAAAAGGGAAAAAACTGA
>JAFDYC010000001.1 GCA_018267625.1 Bacteroidota bacterium | reverse complement strand
ACATAGCCCGTCAGCGAGTCTAAGTAATGGCTGAAGCTCATGCATTTGATGGGGGACTTATAGTGTGTAACAGAATCCTGATATTCGGGCAGATGAATATCATATGGAGCACCCTGGCCGCTAACCTGCACCAGATTATTTGTTCCTGGCAGCACCCGCCACATATGGGTCTGACCCATATAGAAACCGCCCTCCTGGTCGGCCCAAATGGGTATTATCTGACTGTGAGGTTCCAGATCGAGGGCGCCGAAGTTTCTATGCCGGTTACCGAAAGCTCTACCGTTTGAAGGGGATACAACATCCATATCTGTGGTTTTGCCGCCGCCGCTGCTGCCCGCTAATGCCTTTACTTCTACACGGCTGCATACAGCCTCTTCCGCATCGCCACTCGCCATTTCATACCACTTCGGCTGTTGGTTCGCCTCATAGGAACAAACTCCGTTGTCACCTTGGCTGGCAATCAAACCGCCACCCAGTTCGCTCGTTCCCACACCCATAAACCGGCCTGTGGCCAGCCCCTTTCCGTTTATATTCTTCAGCGTGTTCGATTGAGCAACCAGGGGATTGACACCCGCAGGCTTCATAGAAATACCACCGTCTGTCGCGCAATAGATTCGGTCGCCAATGCCGGTCGCCGTATTGGTCGTACTGTGAATATGCAAGGCCCGCACGTCGCCATGGGTCGGGTTGCCATAGTAAAAGCAGATCGGCACGGTCGTATGGCCCGTGTCGGCAGACATATGCGCGATGTCAAAAAGGTCTGCGAAGTAGATAATCGCCGGGTTGGATTTGGAGGCCTCGAAATCCCATATGTCTGCGCCATAGAGTGGCACAGAAGCGATGAATGACCAGGCGTGGCTCGAAATACGATAACGCCACAAGTCATGCCCCGTAGCCACGTACATCATGTCGGGCATCGGGATGCTGAGATACACCGCCTCAGCCGTATCGCCAAACGGCAACGCAATGTTGGTGAAGGAATGCGTCTGCGTAGTCGGATTGTATTGCACCTCCATCAACCGCCCCCACAGATGGCTGGCAATAAAAAAATGCGTCGAATCCAGTCCGCCTGCCCCGTCCGGCACAAACTCCAATTCCTTCCATAAATACGGAGCTTGTACTTGCGATGCGGGATTGATGCCCTGCCAGGCGCCGCCAGTCATCTTAAAAAATATCGCCGAATCGCGGAAGGCATAGACTCGCTTTCCATTTGGCGAGAAGAACACACGTTCTACTTCGGCCACGGAATCGGTCAAATCCGCAGGGGTATGAAAGGGCAGTATTTCCTGTTGCCAGCTTACACCACCGTTTGTGGTTGAAAGAAGGTCATTACCGTAACGGAACATCTTGCTACCCAAATAGCGCAGCCTTTCAATAAAGGACACCTGAAAATAATAGGTGCCCGAGCCGAGGTAAATCACCTGACTATCCAAAGGGCTAACCGCAATATGAACCGGGGATACGATGCCTTTCGCTACGGGCGTATTATCCGTGATGCAGGTCCAGTTGCGACCCGCATCCCTTGAGCGGAACAAACCGCCATAACAAGCCGCAAGCAGAAAATTGGTATCCCGAGGCGAGGCATATACGTCGCGGAACATGCCTAAGTTTTGTGTGCTAAAGCTATCCGGGCCGATATTGGTCCAGTTGCCCGAAAAATTGCTGCTGCCGGAACAGTTGGAAGCAATCC
>JAFDYC010000019.1 GCA_018267625.1 Bacteroidota bacterium | reverse complement strand
ACATAGCCCGTCAGCGAGTCTAAGTAATGGCTGAAGCTCATGCATTTGATGGGGGGATTATACTGCGTACCCGGTTTCGTATATTCGGGAAGATGGATGTCGTATGGTGCTCCGGGCTGGCCGGTTAACGGCCCGCTGACCCTCACAAAGGTTCTCGAATTGGGCAGGATGCGCCACATATGGGTGAAGCCGGCGTACATGCCGCCCTGAGGATCGCCCCACATCGGTATCAGGCCGGAATGGCTCTCATGAATGCTGGCCTCAGTGACATCGGCAATCCAAACACTGGTGTCCAAAGCCCGGTTGCTAAACCCCGAAGAGGATATCTCCTTTAAGTCGGCTGTGAAACCCCCTCCACTTTCGCCCACATAGCCCACAGGCGCGGTACGCCTGAACTCCGCCTCTTCCCCATCTAAACCGGGCACGCGCAGCCACTTCGGGTTCTGCCGGGGTTCATAGGCGTCAAATCCGTTATCGCCCTGGCTGCCCAGCACCAGGCCGCCCTGCTCGCTCGTGCCCACGCCCATAAAGCGGCCTACCGCCAAGCCTTTGCCGTTGATGTTCTTCAGCGTGCGGGGCCCATTCAGCAGCGGGTTTACGCCCTTTGGCTTCAGGGCAATGCCGCCATCGGTAGCATAATAGACCCGATCCTGCACGCCATTCGCCGCCGATGAATCGGACTGAATATGCAGCAGCCGGATGTCGCCGTGCGTGGGTTCATAATAACTATCGCCATAATACCCCCCTATCTGCACCAGATTATGGCCCGTATCGGTGGATATATACGCCCGTTCAAACCCAAAATAAACCACCGCAGGATTCGACTTTGAGGCTTCCATGTTGAAAACCGGTGTGCCCTGTTTGTTAATAGGGAGATTCGCTTTAATCAGAGACCAGCTCTGCGCAGCAAGGTCATACCGCCACAGGTCCACGCCATTATCCGCCCGCCAAAACAGGGCATACATCAGGTTGCCGGTCGGTATGGACAGGTCTATCGTATTCAGCCCTGTGCCCGGCGCGTACGGCAGCGGCACCGCTGAAACTGTATGCTGATGCGTTGCAGGGTTGTAGCTGAACTCCATAATCTGAGCCGCATATTCCGAGGCGGCAAAAAAATGGTTGGAATCCAGGCTCCGCAGGCCCGTAGGCACAAACTCCAAATCCTGCCAATGACAGGTTTTTGCCAGCGCCGCCGCAAGGATGGCCTGCCAGCTTCCTCCCGATTCTTTACAAAAAATAGCGCTGTCGCGGAAAGCATACATCCGGCCACCGCTGGGCGCAAAAAACACCTTGTGTATAAATGCCGAGGAGTCTGTCCAGTCCGGCGGGGTCTGAAAAGGCAGCACTTCCACATGCCAGTGAGCGCCCCCATCGGTAGTGCCTATCAGGCTGGGGCCAAAGCCAAACCAACTGCCTTGCAGCGTGTAGGTCTGAAACTTATGGGTGAAGCTGCCGCAGTAAATCACATCCTCATCGTTCGGACTGACGGCGATATTATTCAGGCTGATCATACCCAGGCTCACCGGCGCATTATCAGAAATGCACAGCCAGTTTCTGCCCGCATTGGTGGATTTGAATAGGCCGCCAAAACTGGTGGCGAGCAGAAAATTGGTGTCCGTCGGCGAGGCCCAAACGTCGCGCAGCAGGCCCAGGTTGTGGCTGGGCAGCGAGTCCGGGCCGAGGCTGCTCCAGTTGCCTGTGTAGCCCCCTGCACTGCCGCAGATTGCCAACGAAAGCCGGGCCTGCACCGCATGGCGCAGCGCATCCGCATAGCGCATAAACATGGTGATTCCGGGGCTGTCGTTGTGCGTGACCCGGCCCTGCCAGCTACGGGCAAATTCATTGAGCTGCGTCCTGCCGCCGCCCTCGGCGGTGTCTGCCGGGTCGGCATAGAGCCGCAGGTATCGGATGACGCTGTCTAAGCTCAGGCCGGGGGCATTCAGGTTCAGCGGTGGCGGCGGCAGTGGGCTCTGGGCCTGCAGCCGGAATGAGGCACCGAAACAGCAGCCAAAAACCAGCAGGACGCCCAGGACTGCACGGGCCGCGCGGGATGTATTTATCGCTTGCATGGCTTCAAGATTTTTTTAGTGAATGCTGAGTTTTTCGCAATCCGGTACTGCGCCATCGGGCTGCCAGCAGACGAGGTAACTGCCCGCCGGCCAATCGGCAGATGAGATGCTGAGCGTGGCAGCGCCCGCCGCTACTTTTTGCAGCAGCACCGTCTGCCCGCTGCTGTTGCTGCAGCGCAGCAGGCCGGCCCCATGCGGGCCTGCAAAGCGGATTTGAAAACCATCGCGGGCGGGATTGGGCGCCATGCGGAAGGCCGGCTGCTGACCCGCTACAGGCGGCACACCTGCAGGCCAGAGATCCA
>JAFDYC010000018.1 GCA_018267625.1 Bacteroidota bacterium | reverse complement strand
GCTCGCAGCACAGCGGGCAGGTCAGGGACTTTACGCTCCTTGACATCCTAAATGCCTTTGGCGACACAACAAATGATGAAATCCGCTTCTCCGATGGCAACCGTGAAGACGTGTATAATCTCTCCTCTTTTGAGGACCTGAGTAGTGGTAGCTCTGATATCAGTTCCATTCCGACAGCTCCAGGAACAAAGTTGGTCAATGAAGCGCTTCCCTTCGTAAACGGTCAGCAGGAAATCGTACTTGGATTCGCACCTGTCAGCCTTTGCCTCCTTTTCCTAAACGGTTTGAAGCTGCGGCAAGGCGTGGACTACAACAAGAGCGGAAGAACAATCGGCTTTCTAACGCCACTGCGAGCAACAACAAATCAAACAGACCTGCTGGAAGCACTATACGACGTACCCGCTTAGGCTCTACAAACCCTTATCCTAATCTACAAACCCTAACCTATATGTCAGGCACACGTATTCGTCCCGATAAACAGATTCAAACCGCTCCCGGCCCCGGCTATGTCCTTCACTCGGACAATAACGGCGAGCTTCAATTTGCCCTTCTTGCGGCACTTGCCGGTAATGGCAACTCCAATTTCCCGGACTATATGTTCGGTGATGTTCACACAATTGATTCCATTCAGCTCCTTGGCAATACCCTTGTACTGCGCTACACCAATAACCAGAATGTTCAGTTTGTCAAAAGCTGCGACCTCACCTCCCTTGCAGTTGACGTAAAAGTCACCGGTGCTTTCCTGCAACACTTGGATGCAAACACATACGTGCTCCAGCTTACACAATCCGATGGAACCACAGTAACGGTCAATCTTTCCGAGCTGTTGGCAGTGGTGACAGTAAATAGTGCCGACATTATTTTCTCCGGCAATGGCACTGCTACAAATCCATTGACGGCAGTGCTTTCCGACAGTGCCAAATCAGCCTTGAATGGAGGAACGCACTGGACCGATCAGTTTATCAACCTGACCACTGGCAACTCCGTTCAACTTTCCTACACGCCCATTTATCCATTCCCGATTCTGGTTTCAAGGAACGGACTTGACCAGGCAGAGCTGTACGAATGGCGCTACAACGCTGCCAATCCAAAAGTGATTTATCTGCAAGGCGCATCCTTTGGAGCTAACGGCCAGCCAGAAACTGTAATAGTGCATTACAAGACGCTAGACCATACCACGCCGCGTCAACCGCTGGACTACCAGCCGCAGTATCCGCAGCAAGGCTAAGCACCGCCCATTTCCAGCCCCTTCAACCCTGAGCCATACCCGCACCTACGTGCGGGCTTTGGCAGTGGGAGCGCGCCCCGAACAAACCATTTTTTCTTAAACCCAAACAAACCAAATGACCCAAGTAAAGCTTTGGCAGATTGTAAGCCAGACCGTAAACGGAATCGTATTCGCAGACAAAGACGGCAATGTGGTAACACTGCCGCAGGGCGGACAAGGACAGGTACTCGTAATTAATGCCCAAGGCGTACCGGAATGGGTAGATAATGCGGCTCTTTCTACTGCCCTTTCCGCAAAGACAGATGCGACCAATGCCCTCAACACAGCTAAGGCTTACGCCGATGCTCAGATTGCCGCACTCGTTGATAACGCACCTGTAGCTCTGAACACCTTGAACGAGCTTGCCGTAAAGCTCAATGGTGAAGACAGCGCCATCAACGCGTTGCTTCTTCAAGTGGATGGCAAGGCTGAGAAGACCGAAGTCGTTACCTCTGTTGCACAGGCAAAGCAGGACGCCATCCAGACAGCGCAGGATAACACCAATGTAGCTGTTGGCAATGCTTTGAACGATGTGGCATCGCAAATTGCCGTCGCTCGCGGAGATCTGCAGACCTATGCAGACCAGGTTGCGACTGCAAAGTCCGACAGCGCAAAGTCAGAAGCAATTTCAACTGCGAATGGCTACACAGACCAAGCGATTTCTCAGCTCGCAACGACCGCAGCCAACGACGCCACAACTAAGGCTGACAAAGCAAAAACCACCGCTCTGAGTGAGGCAAATGCTTATACCGACAATGCGGTAAATGCAGCACTCGCTTCAACGGCGCAGTCGCAGGCTGATGCAGCCAGGGACGCGGCCATTACAGCCTCCGCGCAAAGCATTGAGCAGGCTAAGGTGCAAGCAACAAATGATGCTAAAGCATACACAAATGCAACGATTGATGCGCTTCCAGGACGCCTGATGGCCCGCACTACGGCTACCGCCTGCTTCTTGATGTCCACAAATGGAGTGAATCCACAAGGTGGATTGCCGCTGGCCAACTTCACAGAAGTGACAGGAGCGAATCTATCCTTTGATTCCCAGATCACCCCGAAGCTGCTTTTCGTAAACGGTCTTGCCATGAGCAGCGACTGGTTGAGCGAAAATGGTACGCTTGGAGATACCAAGATCGCTCTTGGCGGTAAGCTCCGTGACCACGCCTTTGATGGTACGGACAATACCATCATGGTACTCTGCGAATACACCAACAGCTCTACCATTTACGCACGACCGGAGCCGGTGGTTGATCACGCAGCACCGATGCAGCCGATTGACCCAATCATGATGAGCTAATCCAGTAGTAGCAGCCTTCGCCCCGTAAGGCGGGGGACTGCCACTACTTTATTCCTTTCCAAAAAGTTCAACTAATCAACATTGAAAAAGCTTTTTATCGGGCGTAGCCCCCTTACCACTATTGTCGGATACGTTCTGGCAGCTCTTATGAGCATTCACCAAGCCAGTGCTGCAGGTGCACACAACTGGCACGACTTCCTGCTCCCTGCATCCCTTGCCCTTCTGGGCCGCCTTTCTTCTGATGACAGTAATAAGCGGCCACCATTGCCACCATTGCCCTCTCCATTGCCCGACGAACCAAACATTCCAACTACACTTCCTGCTGCTTTCCAACGACGGGGCCGGGAACACAGGCAAAAGCGTAGTCGTAACGGGCAGTTTGCTTCAGCGCTCGCATAGCTATAAGTAAACTCCAGACCAAAACAGCAGTACGCAGCTTTCAAAGCAGCATCAACAAACAAACCATCAATAGAAATAGATGAGCAAGAAATCAAAAGACGGCAACGGAAATATGCTGCTGCTGGCCGGTCTTGGCGTAGGAGCAGCTCTGCTGTTCGCAAACAAAAGCAAAGCACAATCAGACACAGAACTTCCATCAGGAAGTGCTGGCAGTGATATTCCCGATGCGCCTAAGATCCTTGCTGTCAATTCCAGCAGCACCGAAAGCCCAACACCTACTGGTATTGTAAGCGATGAGGAAGGTATGGAAACAGTAAGCAGCCAGGGTTCAGGAAGTAATGATGATGAAGAATCCGGTGGCGGTTCTGTTATTCAGACTATTACCAATACCGGCGTTAAGCTGGTTAAGCAGATAACAGAAGACAGCGACCTCCCGCCGCTAGTATCTACTAAGCTTACACCGAAAGAAACGGCCATTATCAACAGCGGCAAGCTGACTGCTTCGCTTGCCTTACAGCGCCCTGATCTGTACAAAGCAGCATACATCAAAAAGTACGGGGGCAAAACGGCATCGGGTAAGAAGAAAGCTCTTGCTGCTGCTACACTTGCCATTGACGCCGCTGTAACTGCCGCGAATGCAGCAAAGAGTGGCGGGCTTGTGAAGGCAGGTAAGTATCCTGCTAACCCACAGTTCACGTTCGTACAGACCGCAGGGGGGATGGCAGATCAAGCAGCAGTCGCGCAAATGGCAGAACTGCAAAAGGCCGGCGTAAAAGTCTCTCCTGCCGCTCAGAAAGTATCGGCACAGGTAAAGGCGGCCAAGGCCAGCAAGGGAAAGCACCGCCCGGCAAAGCACACTGCGAGCAAATCTGCTCATCCGGTCAGAAAGAAGACTGTAAAGCACGCAGCCCATCCTGCTGCCAAGAAGCGAGTAGTCAAAAAACATCACTAACCCATTATGCCATTTACAAGACTTGTTGTCGACATCGGCTCACCGTCCGTAGGTAGTCATCGATACCAAACTGGCGCAGGATGGTACGACTTCGCATCACCAAAAGGCAGACAGGATAATGTCGCCATACTGCAACGCATTGTTGCCAACTATAGTGCATCACTGAACCGCTTTGCTGACGCATTAGACATACCACGCGGCGTCTTAGCCGGTTTCATTGCTACCGAAAGCGGAGGCAAAATGGTCACGCGCCCTGGCTCACAGTTCAAGGGACTAATGCAATGCGCAGCAGGCCCCTTCTACGATGCGTTTGTAAAGTGGAATGCAGAAGTAAAAGGCGCGCCTATACCGGATACCGTCAGGCAAGAGGTGCAGGCGAAATGTCCGCAACTATTGCAGCACAGCATGTCTCGCTACAGCCCATCAACGATCGTGGTTCCGCTATCCCGACTAATGGAGTCCGATGCCTCCTTCAACATCATGTCCGGTGCTGTTGTCCTGCGATGGAATCTGGAGCGGTTTGCGGGCAACCTCAACAAAGCCATCATCGCTTACAACGCAGGCCCATACAATAAGGCTATATCACAAGGAACAAGAGCTATTACAGCGCCGGCTGATACCGCTTCACTTGTGCGGCTGCCCCAGGTCAATACCGAAAGCAAAGGTTACCTCAAAAAAATGCTCGGTGTTGGCTCTTACCTCGCTCTTGTGTACAAGGAAAAACTTGTCAACATCTAACCGCTCCAAACATCAAACCCTTTTTAGAAACAAAACCATTTTATGTCCTTACTCTATATTGAAAAGATACCTGCCTCACAACAGGAGGCATTTGCCAAGAAAGTAGCATCCATCGCCTCCTTCCTTGGCATCCATCCCGACTGGCTGATGCAGGTGATGCACGCCGAAAGCAAGCTCAAAGGGGATGCTGCCAACAAGCAAGGAAAAGACAAGCATCTTGTAGCTGCCGGACTGCTTCAGTTCACAGAAGGCTCAGGCATCATAAAGGCTGGCAAGGTGCCCTCTATCAAGAGCATTCTAACGCTTCCACTCCTTGCACA
This sequence comes from Bacteroidota bacterium, assembly GCA_018267625.1. GTDB lineage: Bacteria > Bacteroidota > Bacteroidia > Chitinophagales > Chitinophagaceae > UBA1952. The sequence continues at coordinate 13,102 of JAFDYC010000018.1, read as the reverse complement.
GCTTGACCTCGTGAAGTGGTACTTCACCCCTTACAAGGGAAAGATGCAGAGCTATTACGACGTATATGCTGTGACCTTCTTTCCTGCCATGATTGGCAAGGGAGATGATTGGGTACTCCAAACAAGAACGCTTTCCGCTGATACCATAGCCAGACAAAATCCGGCTTTATCAAAGGGGAATAAGCAAATCACTGTTGCAGACTTCAAGCGCTACGTAGTAGGCATCGTGCCGACTTATGTACGCAACAAGATCTTCGGCGTCTTCTCTGATGCTGTTGATAAGGTGGAAGAAGAAGCGGAGCATGTCAAAGAGGCCATTGTATCTCATCCGAAAACAAGCGCAGGGATCGGAACCGGAATCCTCGTCGGGCTGTGCCTGCTCGGATGGTTTTTCATAAGAATGGCCTAAAGCTACTCCCAGTATCATAATAATAACAATAACAACAACAACAGTAACGACAACCAGAAAACTTAAACCAAAACCTATGAACTACCGCACTTTCCTTAACCCTCTGCTGGAGCGTTTACACGAATGGCTCCTGCAACAAACCCGCTCATACGCTGAATATCTCCAGGTACCGCAAGAATGGTTGCTGCAATTCCTTAGCACCAACCTTCAACCGGGTGCCAAAGACGTAGCAGGGGCAACTGTATTGGCACAAGGGGTATTTAACCATTATCTTCTTAGCAGATGCGGGGTAGACATAATTCGGGAAGCCTTGGCAATGGAAGCCGGTAATAAGGCAGAAGAATCGCCGCTTTGCCTGGCATGTGCCTTTGAATCACTGCTTGGAACATTCGCCAGCTATTATGATCTCTATGCCGCCCTTGCATGGCCGGAGATGATAGGCAAGCCCGACGATTGGGAAGCACAAACCGAATCAGGCCCATTTGGCAAGGCAGCTTTCAAGGAATACGTCCGCTCAACAGTGCCGACAGAACGCCACGAACAAGTGTTTGGCAAGGCTGCGTAGCTATTGCATCACATCTCTAAACTCTAAACGAGTCACTCCAATGCCTTACCCCGAACATCCTGAAATTGTCCTTTGCGGGCTGTCCGGCCCAGAGATACAGGTGCCGGAACTCAACGTTACCTATACACGGAACAACAGCAAGACTTTTAGCGGCTCAATCAGGGAGGCAGCGGACGTGGCAGATTTTCTCCGTTCCACCTTTGGCGATAATGAGATTGAGCTTCAGGAGCAGTTTGTAGTGCTGTATCTGAATCAGGCGCGCAACATTATTGGTTACTACCGCCATTCCAAAGGCGGCATTACCGCAACCGTAGCTGACAAGCGCATCATTATCGGAACCGCATTGAAGTGCGCGGCGGTGGCGCTTATAGTAGCACACAACCATCCTTCCGGCAATCTTACAGCAAGCAATGCAGATCTGGAACTAACGAAGGATTTGAAAAAAGGCTGCGAGGTGGTTAGTATCCAGCTCATAGACCATATTATCCTAAGCAAGGGCGGTTTCTATTCTTTTGCCGAGCAGGGACTATTAGGGCTAAGTGGTGTAAGCTCCCTGCAACCGCCTAATACCCCGGCTGACTATGTCCAAAAGATGCTTGCAGACCTCAAAGCCGGTGTGCATCACAATAAGCGCAGCACCGAGAAGCTGGCGGCCACTTTTGGCATTGAAGACAAGACAGAGGTTAAGGAACTAACCGAGCTTGCCATCGTCAACCGCGCCCGCGAGCTGGCTCACGCACCTGGAACAACATGGGAGCGTTATCAGAGCATCGTTGACCTGTACAATAGGCAGGCAAACCTCTCGCATCGGACTTCTAACAGCATCCTTCTGCAACAGTACAGTACACCCGCGCCGATTGCTTATCTCGCCGGTGTTTGGTGTCGCATGAACGAGGAGTGGCTGTTTCACCTCAGCTCGCCGGACTTCAAGGTGTTTGAGCCATCGGCGGGTAATGGCCTGCTGACCATCGCAAGTCCCGCGCATCGCTGTGTAGTGAATGAGATTGATGAGCTAAGACGCAGCAATCTTATCACGCAGGGATTCAGTGGGGTCACCGCACTGGATGCTTCGCAACCCTTCCCTCAAAAATGGTGGCGAAAGTTTGATGCTGTTGTTACTAATCCGCCATTTGGTGCAGTGGATATGAAGGTGGATTACGACGGCTATAAAATTGGCAGCCTGGAGCAGCTTATGGCGTTACGCGGCCTTGACTGCATGGCTAATCACGGCAAAGCAGCAATTATTATCGGCGGGCATACGGAATGGGACGAGCTCGGGCGAATCAGGGCAGGCAAGAACCGGCTTTTCTTCAACTACCTGTATGCGCATTACCGCGTTGCCGACGTAATCAACATTGACGGCCACAAGCTGTACAGTAGGCAAGGCACGTCCTTTGACGTGCGCCTGATTCTTCTTTCAGGAAGAAAGCGCGAGGCGGGAGGTGTTCCGCCGCTTTTCAATTCAAAGACCGATGTGATAGTCTCCGACTTTGATTCGCTTTATCAGCGCGTGATGGTAGCCTTAGACATGCCTCAATTCATGCTGGACACATCGCAGCCTTCAAAACAAACAGAAACCGACAACGATATGGAACTGGCAAAAGCCCGCGCACTTGCATTGGAAATAGAGATGGATATGGATGCTGACGGCTTATCAGGAGCCAACAGGCGTGGCGTAGGCGCTGTTACCCGCTACCAGCCCGACCATAATAGCGAAAAGCGATTCACCACTTTTGGCTACCTGCATTACACCGGCAGGCGTCGCAATGTTCCAGCCCGCTCCATTATTGAACGGCTCGACCTTAACACAACAGGTATTCTTGGGCCTATAACGCTGCGGCAATACCTTACTACCTGCAAGCCGGGAGATGTTTGGACTACAAGGACAGAAAAGCTGACGTGTACCCGCGACGGCATAGTACCATTCGGCGATTATAATCTGGATGGCTTAGGTACGGCATACATCCCTGCATCTGATGCGGGCAAATCGCTGCAAACGCAAGTGCCGGACAGCATGGCATTTGAGACGCATGAAGCGCTGCGCTGGATTGAGCAGGGCGTAGGTGGTGACGTGGACAATTTTGTGCGCGACCGCTTAGGCTATGCTACGCTGTCTGAACTCGCCGGGGCATTAAGTGCCGAGCAGATAGACGCAGTAGCCACAGCCATCTACAACATAGAAGGCCGCAGGCAGGGTATGATTATCGGCGACCAGACCGGCATTGGTAAAGGACGTGTGGCGGCAGCCATAATCCGTTACGCCTGTAAGCAGGCTGTGCGTCCTATTTTTCTGACCGAAAAGCCGAACCTCTTTTCTGACATCTACCGTGACCTGAAAGCAATAGGCAGCTCTGACCTTGTTCCTTTTATCATCAATGGCAAGGAAAGCAAGACAGACATCAAAGACGAGGAAGGAGCTGTCATTTATTCCGCCCTTACCGCACCGGAACAGCAGACCATCTTTGAAAGCCGTCTGCTGCCTGGTAGATTCAACTTCACTGTTGCCACATACTCACAGTTCAATAGCCCGGAGACCAAGCCGCTGAAGCCATCCTTTCTGGAAGCAATTGCACAGGACAGCATCATGATTCTGGACGAGGCGCATAATTCATCCGGCTCGTCCAATACCGGCACCTTCCTCAAAAGCGTAGTCAAGAGCACGAAGGGTGTCATCTTCCTTTCCGCAACTTTTGCCAAGCGACCTGACAACATGCCCATCTATGCGATGAAGACCTGCATGGCGGATTGTGCGCTGGATGATGAAAGCCTTGTTGAAGCGATTGAAACGGGCGGCGTGGCCTTACAGGAAGTGATTTCTGCGCAGCTTGTCAGCGAAGGCCAGATGCTCCGCCGTGAGCGCAGCTACGAAGGCATTGAAGTAAACTACCTGACGATGGAAGACAAAGCGCAGGAGCACAAGGCTACTGCCGATGTTGTCACCGGCATCATACGCCGCATTATCGGCTTCCAAGTGGCCTATGTTACCCCGGCGGTAGCAGAGATGGATAAAATCGTGGCTGCTGAAAGCAAGCAGGTAGAAGCGCGCAAAGGCACGGAAAAGGCGGGCGTGGATAACACACCCTATTTCTCCAAAGTCTTCAATGTAATCAACCAGATGCTGTTTGCCATTAAAGCGGAAGCAGTGGCAGAACGTGCCATTGCGCGGCTGCGCGAAGGAAAGAAGCCGGTGATTGCCTTTTCGTCAACGATGGGGGCTTTCCTGGAAACAATGGAGAATGAGCGCGGCCTGCCGCTTTCAGATGGTGATGTGATTAAAGCCGATTTCAGCGAAGTGCTGAAGCGCGGCATTGACGGTATCATGAAAATCAACGTAAAGGATGAGCGCGGCAATTCCAGCTACCAGCGCATACCGCCCAGCGAGCTTGCGCCGGAGGCGTTGGCAGAATACAACAGCATTATGAGTGAGATTGAAAAGGTTGCTACTGGCCTTTGCATCTCTCCTATTGACATCCTGATTGAGAAGATTCAAAGCGCGGGCTTTTCCGTAGCAGAGGTAACAGGCCGTAAGCTGGGGCTGAAAATCGGCCAGCAGTCGCCTGCGAAACGGTATGATAGCACGCGCGCGGACGCAGCCAGCCGCTTGCGCTGGAAGACCATGCAGCCGGACAGCCATCAGTTGAATGAGGAGGAAATAGAACTGCACCCCGAATGGCTGGACGTGCCCGAAAAGCTGGACTTCCGGCCCGCAATGACCGGAATGGTATATGTCCGCAGGAAGGAAAATACCAATGATGCCTTTCGGCGCTTCAACAATAACGAGGTAGATGTACTACTGATTAACCAGTCAGGTTCTACAGGCGCTTCAGCTCATGCCATTCCTACTTCAAAGGTTCCGGCAAACGAGGTGCGCCAGCGGGTGATGATTGTCTTGCAGGCAGAGTTGGACATCAATACCGAGGTACAGAAGCGAGGACGCATCAACCGTACAGGCCAGATTCTAAAGCCCATCTACGATTATCTCACTTCTGCGATACCGGCAGAGCAGCGGCTGATGATGATGCTCCAGAAGAAGCTCAAATCACTGGATGCAAATACCTCCTCTAACCAGAAGCAATCTGCTTCCATTCTTGATGTTCCTGACTTCCTCAATAAGTACGGCGACAAAGTGGTAAAGGAATACCTGATGGATAACCCGGAGCTGAATGAGCTATTGGACGACCCGCTGAAGCTGAAAGATTCCGGCGACAGTGCCGAGCGTAAGGAAGTGACGGCAGTAGAGAATGCAGCGCAGAAAGTGTCCGGTCGCGTGGCCGTGCTTTCTACTGATATGCAGAAAGGCTTTTACGATGAAATCAGCCAGAGGTATAACGACCTTGTAAGCTATCTCCGTCAGGCCGGTGAATATGACCTTGAGCTGGAGGCGATGAACCTGCAGGCTGAAACAGTGCGCAGCAATGTAGTAAGTGTAGGCTCCGGTGGTGGTTCACCCTTTGGTGAGAATGTAAATCTTGAGCTGGTAGAAGCAAATGTGCTGCGCAAGCCTTACACGGCTACCGAGCTTTCGAATATCCTGAAAGAAGCACTGAATGGCCAGGATGCCAAAGAATATCAGACCTCATTGCAGGAGGAGTTTAAGGCGTGGCAGGATGCAAAGCTGCAAGCCGAGCTAACTGTTCTGAATGGGAAGTATGAGCGGTTGATGGAAGAAGTGCCGCTCCTAAAATCTATCCAGCGCATAGAAGACCTGCACGAGCGTCAGGATGCCATTAAAGAACAGGAGCAGAAGGTCAAAGAAGCAAAGGAATTGGCTACAAGAAAAGCGGCGCAGAAAAGCCGGAACATTGAACAGTCACTAACCGAATACTTCCGCTTTTTCCATACCGGCAGGATGTGTGCTTACCCTGTGGCTGTAATGGGCATGGGCGTGGAGAATGTTCCGACTGTCTTTCTTGGATTCGTAATAGACCGCAGAAAGGCAAATCCCTTTGCGCCAAGCGCGGTGAAGCTGCGCTTCGCTATTGCCAACGGCATGAAGTACCTGGAACTGCCTGCTTCTATGCACGAGCAAATCAGTCCCATCATGGCAGCAAGCATTCATACCCGCCAGCCTCACTCGGAAGAAGCCCTGCTGCAAAGCTGGACGGACGCCGTAAGCGGCTCGCAAGCCGCGCGGAAAAAGCGTTACATCATTACTGGCAATCTCCTGCAAGCACTTGGCAATTTTAAGGGCAGGCTGATTGATTACACAACCCTAAATGGTGGCAATGAGAAAGGCTTGCTCATGCCGGAAAGCTGGAACCCGGATGAGAAGGGCAGCGGTGGCGATAAGGTATCTGTGCCGCTTTCCAAAGCAAGCGATATTATTCGCTCGATGCAGCCCGGCAATAATGTCAAATGCTCCAATGGCCTCATCATAGCCCGTGAGTACAGCCAGCGGTTTAAGCTCTACGTTCCGGCTTCAAGGCAGGGCGGTGGTGACATCTACTTAGACCGTGATGTGATGGAACTGGTGCAGAACAACATCTGGGAAAAGCAATCCGACAAGATGGTCACCTATGTTCCGGTTAGCGGGATTGATGCCTTCCTTACACTGATGGGCGAAAAGCATCCCGGAACTGTGCCTGTTGCAAGGCACATGATGGCCAGCGTCAACGTATCAAACCAAAGCAGTGGTGAAGGCCGCAGGCATTATTCCATCAAACCGCCCGCTCCTGCGCCATCAGAAGAAACAGTCGCAAAAGCCAAAGCAAATGATGTCAAAGTACGCGCCCTTGCCTTAGAGCTGGAGATGGAAATGGAGCTTGAGCTTGCCTGACAGAACCCTATAAAACCTGTAAACACCTACCCTGAATGATTACCCCCGCTAACTATTACGACAGCATAAAGCACATAGACTGGAATGCAGTGCCCGCTTCCCTGAAGAAGACGCATGAAACGCTCATACCGGACGCATCCAAAAACAACTGGCAGACCTTCAATAGCGATGATGATGTGCGACGCGTTGTTGAAAAATACTTCTCCTACATCGGCAAATACGCTTCCGGTGCAGCAATTGCCGCTACGCCAAAAGCTGCGAATACATCAACAAAGGCGCAGCCTAAAGCTCCTGCTGCTAACCCGGAAGAACAGAGGCAAGCGCATGATATTGCCATTGCGCTTATCCGGCCTTATGTGGAGCGTGGAGAGACGCTTGAGCAAATCAGAAAGTCCTACCTCGGAAGCAGCAACAATACCGGCAGCGCACAGGTAAGGAGCAACAAAATCATCGTTGACAAGATTGGTAACGTCGCGGTCAATTACTCATTCTCTCTGAGCATTCTCTTTAATGAAATCAAAGGGGGGAAAAAGGCAGCATCTGCGCAGACCAAATCTAAGCGCATCGCTAAGCCTAAAGACATTTCTACATTGCCGGAACCGAAGCAGGTAATTTCCATTCCTACTTCTACCGCCTTTATTAAACGCTATGCTGCGCTTCATGGGAAGGTGAAGACACGAGACCAGATTGTATCGCTGATTCATGGCTTGCAGAAAGCCATTACCGAACAGCGCATCAAGACTGGCAACCCCGCTTTGCGTGAGATTGAGAAGATGCAGGCAGAACTGATTACGCTGGCTACCACGATGGGCGAGAGTGCGAAGATTGAGATTGATGCACCTTCTCTTGCACATTACAAGCAAATAGCACAAGGTGAGGAAGTGCGTACAAGCGTTCGCCTCTTGAAATCCTTTATTTCCATGAATGGTAAGGCGTATGATAAAGTGAAGGCTGTTGCGCTGCATAAGAAGATGGAAAAGGCATTGGACACTATCCCGAAGGAAGATGCCTACCTGAGCCAGCTTTCTGTCGCAGCAAAGGCGCTGGCAGCTTATGGTGAAGGCAAAGACAAGACTATTGCTATTCCTTCTGCTGCGTTGCATGGACTTGGCAGCATTGCAACGGGACACGGGACAGCGGGGCTTGGAATTGTTCCAAGTTCAGGTGAAGGTGCCATTATTCGGCTGCTGCGGGAAGAAGGCGTGAAGAACCTTTCCCAAGCGACTTTAAAGAAAGCCTTTCGGAAGACGGTTGTACCAAGCCTTTGTCTTGAAATTGCCCGTAACCTTATCCGACGTGGAGAATTGACGATGGAAGTGCTGAACAATCCCGCTTTAAAAAAAAAGTCATTCGCGTTGGGCGGTGTAGATAGTGTACAGTCCCTGTCAGGCCGCATTACTGACTTAGACATCTTGGAACTACGGCTCAATAATGCTAATCGTAACATTACACCGGTTGCAGGTTTAGGTAACGTGGAAGCAGAAAGATCTCCGCAAATCCAAAGAGCGGTGGAAACAAGTCCCAAGTCTACCGCGCTGCAGCGCGAAGGACAAATTATGAGCGTAGAGGCCCTAAAGACAACAAAGTTTGGGACAATCGGCCTAACCGGAAAATGGAAGGCGCTGATAGGTGACCCCGCACCCGGATTTTCGGCAATGGTCTATGGGCTCCCAAAGCAAGGCAAAAGCACTTTCTGTCTTCAGCTTGCGAACGACCTTGCTAAACATGGACAGGTGCTTTACTGTGCGCTGGAAGAAGGCTTCGGGGCCACGCTTGCAGAGAAGCTCAACCGACTGGGGATTTCTGCCAATGCGCTTCAATTTGCTGATCAGATTCCACATGACGACTTGCGCCGCTACAAGTTTGTGTTTATAGACAGTGTAAGTGAGGCTGGATTAGATGCGGATGGGTTGCGGGAGCTACGCAAAGCTAATCCGGGAACTGCCTTCATTTTTGTCTATCATAGTACAAAGGCCGGCAACTTCCGGGGAAGCAATACCGATGCACATGATGTGGATGTAATTATTGAGGTAAAGAATGGTGTTGCAAGTGCGCGAGGGCGGTATAGTCCACCTGCGGAAATGGGAATTTAGATTGAAGCCCCTAATTGGGGCTTCTCTAATTTAATTTATTGCCCAAGACGCATATTATACAATTACAATACAATGAACTGTTTAGGCATATTATTGCTGTAAATCGTTTCCGAAGAACCGAAAATTAAAGTTTACGGCAATTTTATTTGGCAACTTGCAGCATTAGTCTATATTTGCCCTGTGATTTGATTTTTATGAGTAGAGCACCCGAGGGCTTCAAAGTCCGCATTCATGCCAACGACCATCTCCCGCCACATTGCCATGTTTATATGTCGGACGAGACTGAATACCGAATTTCTCTACCACTGCTGGAGGAGTTGAGCGGAAAGAAGATACCAAAGAAGGTCTATAAATATCTGTTGGCGAATCTGGATAGTCTCGCCGACGAATGGGAAACAACTCATCCTTATCCAAAATATACGGAAAAATGAACAACTGGAATAGCTTATCGTATCAAACCATCACAGGCGCTAACGTCAAAGGCAATACGCTTCAAGTAAAGTTTGCGAATGGTGACTGTGTTGAGGTAGAACTGTCGCAAGTGTTATCCTCTGAAGACTTACTCTCGCCTGGGGAAAATGAAAATACCCATCTGTCATTTAGTTCAAGTGAGGTGATTTTTGGAGAGGGAACTGAGCTTACTGTGCCTTGGGACAAAATACGGGTGTTGACTGACAAGGATTTTAGTAAGGCAATGTCCGAAAAGGCGGAAGAACAGGCAGCTAAGATTGGAATAAAGATTAAGAGACTCCGTGAACGTCAAGGTATTAAATCAACTGAGTTGGCGGAGCGTTCAGGCATATCTGCCCAGACCATTTCGAGAATTGAAAAGGGACATCAGGATGTTAGCTTCATTACACTTCGGAAACTGCTTGCGGCGATGGGATATACACTTCAAGACTTAGCGCAGGAAGACGCACGACTTGCAGAAACAGAAGAAAGAAAAAGCCTATCACTGCTCCTAAAGCGTGTGTCACGGGCGGGCATTGACCCAGCGTTTCTAATGAAGAGAATTATTCCAAGCGTTTTACAAGGCCCATTATTTGACTTGAAAACGACAGCGCCAGAACTTCTTATTGATGAAGTAACATCATACGTTTCCAAAATCTATGGATGGAGCTTTAATGAAATTTGGGGTGAGAAAAATCTGGAACTAAAAGGAGAATATGCAACTTCTCCTCTTTTTAAGAAAGGAACCAGAGCCAACTTCAATTTGATTAAGGCTTATCTCCCATATGCGGAGTTCTTGGCAATAGCTACCATAAAGGCAGCAAACAATAAGGCAGTTAACTCTATTCCTGACACTGTAGAGGAGTTTCAGAAACGTCTAAATGAGTTTGGTGGGTTGACACTGAAAGCACTTCTTGATTATGCCTGGTCAATGGGAATACATGTGATACCGCTTAATGACCCCGGCACTTTTCACGGTGCAGCATGGCGAATCAATGGGAAGAATGTCATCATTGTAAAGCAGAAAAACCAATCACACGCAAAGTGGCTATTTGATTTGCTACATGAGATATTGCATGTGATTAATCATCTAAAGGATGAAAACCCAATTGTAGTTGAGTATAGTGACATTAATCCTTACAATTCTGACGATGAACAAGAAAGAGAGGCAAACTCATTTGCAAATGAGATACTTCTAAATGGAAAAGCAGAGGAATATGTAAGAGAGGTTGTCAAGCTATCTGGTGGCCGCGTTGAGCAATTACAAAGGGTAGTAAAGGAAGTAGCCGAACAATATAATTTAAGAACAGATTCACTTGCTAACTATCTCGCCTATAGGCTTGATGCACAAGGTAGAAACTGGTGGGGCGCAGCAGAAACATTGCAACAAAAAGAACCGGAGGCTTTTGAGATTGCAAGGGATGTATTCTTAAGCCATGTGTCTTTGGAAAAGCTGAACCCAATTGAGTACAATCTATTGAATACCGCTTTGAATATTAATCCTGTAAATCATGAAAATCAAAACTGAAAAACCCATTTCCCAACTGAGGCCATTAGAGGTACAATGCCAGCACCCAAACTGTGAGGAGGGCTTTCATTACTACACTGGTCCTACAAAACGCGCGGCCAAAAAAGGGTGGTCAGGAGGGTGTAAGGACTGTGGCGATAAGTCAATTGATTGGGAGCGAATAAGAAAGCGAGACCTTAACGATCTGCAGTACACCTTTGATAGCTTAAAGAAGGAGTTATTGCGGAACGTGTGTTGGGTAAATACACTTGAAGAAGGTGTAATCCCTTTTGCTCGAAAAAGAGGGAAGAACGCGATTCTTCAACATGCGAAGGATATTATTACAAAAAGAATAGCAAAGATTCCTGTTGGAAGATTTGATTACCGATGCACTCCGACGAAAGGAAAAGAAATAGTTCATTATGCGCAGCACGCTACAGCAACATGCTGTCGAAGGTGCTTGGAGCATTGGCATGGTATCCCGCAGACCATTGTCTTAAACGAGTCACAGATTGATTATTGTGTGGGGCTTGTTGAGAAATATCTCAACGACAGAATGCCAGACTTAAAAGATGAGCCAGAGAACAGCCATGATTGATACTGTCAAAGTTTCCCTTACTCTCAGGGACAAAGCAATAAATCAGGACGAGCAATCTGTCCTGATTACCAATTTCGCCAATAGCTTACAAGAAAAGGATTTAACTGAGCCGCACAACTGCCACGGATTTGGAAGGGTGAGGCATTTTAGGCTTCAAACAGATACTGGCTGGAACATAAACCCCCTACCTATTCTACCTTGTATCAAAGCATTGTCTTTAGAAGCAACGGACATGATTAGGGCACAAGTATTCCAAAATGCAGTATGCAACTGGAGATGCTGGTATTGCTTTGTTGATTTCAAATTACTGAGCGGCAATCGGCAATTTTCTGATTACCTCACTTGTGAAACTTTACTTGATTACTATCAGGAACAAGAAAGTCCACCAGTAATGATTGACCTCACCGGAGGTCAGCCTGACTTAACCCCTGAATGGATACCGTGGATGATGGACGCGCTTATACGGCGAGGTCTTGATAAAAAAATATATTTATGGTCAGACGATAATCTTAGTAACGACTATTTCTGGCGATACTTGTCCAAAGAGCAGATTGAGCGGGTGAGAAGCTATACAAACTATGGTCGCGTGTGTTGTTTTAAGGGAATTGATGAATTATCATTCCACCACAACACTAATGCTGAGCCCTCAGGATTTGAACTGCAGTTTGAACTGGTGGAAAAGCTACTTGGTTTGGGGATTGATCTGTACAGCTATATAACGCTGCCAGCTCTGCCTGAAACCAATTTCAAAGACGCAATAGCCAGCTTCTGTGATAAAATACAAGCTATTGACCCCAATTACCTTTTGCGTATTGTACCGCTGAAAATTTTTGAATTTAGCCCGGTTGTTGCCAGAGTAAAGGACTTACAGACGAGGCTGCTTGAAGGTCAAGCCATCGCTATCAATTATTGGAATGATGAAATTTCCAAACGTTTTTCTATTGCAGAACTCGCCCTTCCAATTACCGACGTAGTCTTGAAAAATAGGCAGACATGAATAGACCCTTCACCATTAGCCGCATCGTTGAGTTATGCAGCATTCCGCGAAGTATTGACTTCATCATCCGTAATCTGGATGGTATAGACCCCATTGCGCTGTCGGCACTACTTAAGGAACTTGAGAAAGAGGAGATAATCCGAAAACATGATGACGATTACTGGATTGCGGAAGAAAAGGCACGTCTGTCTTTTAGTGAAATAATTGACCTGGACGCGCCTCCATTCATCAAGAGGTTTATGGGTCAGTTTAATCTTTTCAAGAAGCCTCATCCCTTAGATTTTGAATGGAGAAATTCGCCCAATACAGTACGATATCTCTCCGAAAAAGTGCTGCAATTCGCAGGGTATGACAAGAAGATTCTAATTCTTGGAATGCCTACATTATTTGCCAGCCTTTGCGAAAAAACTCTCGTGCAACAGGTAGCCATTGTAGAGCGAAACAGTGCAGTTACCGGAACTCTAAAAGTTTTAGGAGGGAAGAGCAATCCTGTTTATGAGGAAGATATTTTTGAAGTTTCACCGGACATAATTGGCAAGTTCGATATTGTAATTATGGACCCACCCTGGTATCCCTTGCAATTCAGGCAATTTGTGTGGTTAGCGTCACAGTGTTTGAATATTTGTGGCAAACTGATGATTAGCATTTGTAGGCGTCCCTAAAAACTGCCTAGTTTAAAAGTATAGTTTTTGGTTTTTTTCAGGCGT
>JAFDYC010000017.1 GCA_018267625.1 Bacteroidota bacterium | reverse complement strand
CATGAATCTTAGACACAATCCGCTCCCGGCGCTGCGCCCAGCGCCCCGGCAGGCTAAACAGATGCCTGCTTCACACACACACACACACACACACACACACGGCTTAGGCGATTACGTGTGGCAGCCGTTTTCGTTATGACAGCGGTGCTGCTCGTGCTTCCGTGCCTAAGCGGGGGCGATGCCGCCATTGCAGGTGTGATTACACCCACCACCAATTTCACCGAGCATGTGGTAGCATCCGGAGCATTTCCGAACCCTACAATCAATGTGGACATGGTATCGGAATACAATCGGGTGCACATCAAAGCAATTGTTTACAGCAGCGGCAGCCAGTCTTACCTCTATGCAGAGGATGGCTATGGGCACTCAAATACCCTTACACTCCCGGCGGGTTCAATGCATCCGGATGTAGCGATGGCATGTTGGGATTCCACAGGCTATGGCCCCTTGGTGTATGAGCCCGTGGTCACTTATACGATAGGGAACCAGCTTTATGTTGAAGTGTATCACCTGACAGATGTGGGCTGGAGCACGTTCAACATTACTCCTACACCAGAGCATAGCGTAAACTTGGGTAACAACATCGCGCAGTTTTCGCACGTGGACATGTGGGCCGATAATCACGGGATAATTTTCATGAACAACTTTTGGTCGCTGCATCAGTTCGCAGTGGTCTTTACCACAGCAACAGGCGATTTGTATGGTTACGTCAATGATGCGGCGATGTGGAATGCTTCGGCATCGGTGTTTCATATTACTGCGGGCACACCCTCGGTGCAGGTTACGGGTGGGATGTCGCCGGATGTGGCCTGCCAGATGGATAATGCCGGAAATCAGTGGATGCACATTGCCTACACCACGGGCGCACCAAGCTACAACCCCGGGAATGGTTGCTACGAGATACCTGTAACCGGCGGCTTGGGCGTCAATCGGGTGAGCTACAATTATTCGATAGGCAATGCACCTGCGGGTGTATATACTACTTTCACCGGGCAGGCCTATATCCCGCGCATAGAGGCGTTCAGCGATTATTCGTATTGTGAGATGTCGGCCCTCGCGCCCTATCAGATTGTGTGGTCAGCCAAGTTTTCTACCGGTGGCCATGACCAGGTTTGGAGCTGGAATCCGAAGTTGCCAGGGCCACAATCATACAGTCAGCAGGATTTCACCTCTCCCTATGATTGCATGAGTGCCTGCGTGGCTGCGGGTGCAACCTGTAGCTACTACACGAATAGCATTGGTAATGTTCAGTACACGGTAGGCTTCTGTGTGGACTACTACAAAGGCGCTCCGCTGCCTGCCGGCAAGCAGCATGTATATGAGCGGCAGATAAGCCCTTCGACCGGCACTTTCTTCAATACAAACACTTACCAGGCGAGCACGACAGCGCTCAACTTTCCCTGGGACATCAACCGCAACATGGCAGTGAGCAACACGAGCAATTATGGGCAGGACTTGATCAGTGTGTGGTACAACGGCTCCGATATTGTGTGGAAAGAAAGCACGCCCGATGTGATGGCCTTTCGGATGACGCACAATGGCTCTGCTCAGAATGAGAAGTCAGCCTTGAGGCTTGTGCCCATTCCCGCATCCGATGACATGTTTGTGCAGGGAATTGCCCAGGGCGTATATGTGAATTTTGAGATTACCGATTGGGTGGGCCGGAGTGTGGCCAGGGGCAGCACTACTGCCGGCGCAAGCCTGAATGTTTCCGGCTTGCCAAGGGGCCATTACCTGTTGCGCATCGCAGACGCAGATAACATTACCACCCTTCCTTTTGTAAAGGAATAAGATACAGTAATACAATAAAATAATTTACCATGCTACGTAATATTTTCGGCTTTACTATAGTAATGACATTTGCCATTGTCACATGTTACGCTCAAAAAGTGCATCCTACTTATCAGTTCCCTGCATATGATAGTGACCTTATTGTTATAAGTCCAACCTCTCAATCAATCGAATGGAAAGCGCAAAGTTTATATTCGAGCCACGATTTTCCGGGGGTACCAAAAGGCTGGGTGAATGCATTTTACTTGCGAATAGGGAATGGGTATCAACTAGGTGGCTCCCATTGCAACCTAAAGTATTTCACCTTTAAGGTAGGTTACACTTATGATAGTGTTTTCAGAGGGGATGCCGTTCACCCGGTAGGTGATGATAGTTTCCGAAATGGCTTAACGACCATATACGGGCCGGATACTTTTTCGATGAAATGTAGTCAGGATACAGCAGGTGCATGGTTTAAAATACCGGTGGTTAAGAATACCTTCCGATATGACCCGGAGCGTTTTTTTGTAATTGAAGTCGCCTGGGGGCCTAAGGATAGTGCATCGGGCTGGTACCCTGACCTGACATTTGCGTTCCCTGTAAAATCAGATAATAAGATGCGTACTGGATATACGTTTGATCGTAACCTCACACATCAAGGCCCCCTCCCAAACATTACATTTGGCCCACCCCAGCTTGCCCTCGGTTTCGACCTTGGTGGGCCTCCTGCCAGCATCCAGGAGCACGGTAATCTCCGCGGTCTCGGCCTCTTCCCCAACCCCGCACCGGCGGGCCGTTTCAATCTCTCTTTAGATGCCAAACAGCCGATGAAGGAGGTCAGCGTCCGCATCAGCGATGTGACAGGCCGCGAGGTCTTGAGCCGGCAGTTCAGCAACCCCGGCAAGAGCCTGTTTGAGGAGATGAACCTCAGCGGCGTGGCGCCCGGCATGTACTTCGTCCGCATCACGGCAGATGGCGAGTCCTTCAGCCGAAGGGTGGTGGTGGAGTAGGCTTTATTACTCACTGCAATAAAGTATGGAAGGCTGCTTCGTTCGGAGGCGGCCTTCCGTTTTTTTAGGGCAATGCCTAGCAGCGAAATATAGCTAAATGCGTTTTCGCTTTGGCAAGCGAATCGCATGTTGCCTAGAGCATTTTTTCTCCGTTAACAACCCCGTAACCCAACCCTTTTCGCCAAAAGACTGTCTTATGTTCTGCCGACCTTTTGTTGGCGATTCTTGATTCATTTCATTTTTTTAAATCCAAAAAGCCATGCGAGAAAACAATCCGCTCCCGGCGCTGCACCCAGCGCCCCGGCAGGCTGAACAGGCGCCTGCTATCCACACACACACACACACGGCTTAGGCGATTACGTGTGGCTGCCGTTTGTGCTAT
>JAFDYC010000016.1 GCA_018267625.1 Bacteroidota bacterium | reverse complement strand
ACGGAAACAAAAATGGCGGTAGTTTTGTCTTTGAAGAGCGGCTGATTCATATTGGCGTAGTTGATTTTTAATCAATTACTTATACATCAATAATCATGTCGCTATCCTTCTTTTTTAGACCCTGTTTTATACAGTTTCTTATTCCGAACTCAGGTACGGAACAATAACTGAAGCACACTAATACAAAAACTAAAAAATAGCAGCCTCAAATTGAGGCTGCCTGAAGGATTAGTAATCCAAAAGACTAAGCTTCCGTGCTGGATTCTTCAGAAGTATCGGAGGCTGCTTCTGTAGCTTCGACAACTTCTTCTGCCGGGGTTTCAGTAGCTGCTTTTGCAGCTGCTTTAGTAGCCATTTTTTCTTCAACTCGGGCAACAGATTCTTTTACAACGGCCATGCGTTTTTCTGATTTATGCTTCCTGTGTGCTTCATCGCGTTCAACTACGAGTTGTTCATGTTGGCCGTTCCAATCCTGGAATTTCTGGCGTGCAGCATCTTCCGTGAATAATCCCAAACTGACACCGCGCATCAGGTGCTTGAGGTAAAGTACCCCTTTGAAAGAGAGGATACGACGGCAAGTGTTGGTGGGTTGTGCGCCTTCATTGAGCCAATAAAGGACGCGGTCGCGGTCGAGGTTGACCGTAGCGGGAATGGTCAGCGGATTGTAGGTGCCGAGCTTCTCGATGAATTTGCCATCACGTGGCGAGGTGCTGTTAGCAGCGACGATGAAGTAGAAGGGACGCTTCTTCGAGCCATGGCGCTGCAAGCGGATTTTGACGGACATAATTAATAGAAATTAATTGTGTGGTTAGTGAAAAGATTTTTTGGGAGGGCGAAGGTATGCTAAGTGAAGGAATATGGCTAGGATGAGAAAAACAATTTTGAAGCAAATTCAAATAAAAAAAGAGACTTCCCTTTTGAGGAAGTCTCTGGATTGAAACAGAACGGATTAGCGTAGTAAGGTTACTTCACCTTGTTCTTCCATATTCTTGCCCTCACACTTGTAACTGATGTACCAGTAGTAAACGCCCATATCCTGAGGGACTCCGTTATAGGTACCATCCCAGCCTGCCTTTTCCACTTTGGTTTCATACACCACCTGTCCCCAGCGGTTAATAATGCGGAAGTTGTTGATGATATGGAATCCGGCAGTCACAGGCTTAAATGTACGGTTAACAGGATTCTTGGCATTGGGAGAGAATACATTGGGGAAGAACACGCCACAGCAGGGTTTAGTATTGACCAGAATGCTGTCGTTTGCTTCGCAACCAAAAGCAGATTTCACGTTCACCTTCACGTAGGCAGTACGATTAACAACGGCACGAACGGAGAAGTTCAGTGAATCTTCAAGGGACTGGAAGAAAGGAGCGGGTGTCCAGGTGTAAAGTCCTCCTTCAGGAACAGGACGGACAGAAAGCACTAAAGTATCCGAAGAACAAAGCACATCTGTACTTGGGTTAAAGGGTACCAGAACGTGGCTATTATCAAATTTCATAGCTGTGATCTGCGCATCTGGTAAGTCATGTACAGTGATGCGTTTGCTATATGGCTTGGATGTACAACCATCCAAGGTAGCAGTAGCAGAAACCTGATAATCGCCAGGAGTATGGTAGCGGATTCCGAAAGGACCACCTGGAGGGGCGGCATAGACCATTGTGGTGTCTGAAGAACCAAAATCGTAGCTGTAAGTGGTGATATTAGGCTCCGTATTGATGAGCGCAATATTCACTAATTCATCGCGGCAAACATCGCGCTTCAGGCTGAAGTCAAACTTAGGCAAATGGCGAACTGTAATAGGAGCAGAAATCAAGGTAGAAATACAGCCCTTATTGTTTATCTGCAAGTGGATGATTGCAGTGCCTGAAGAATCAAAATGGACTATAAAAGGCCCTTGGTCAGTACCACCCGAGATAATAGTACTCCGGATAATGGGGGAAGACCAGATATACTGAGCATCGGGGCGTGCATTACCATAATAAAAGAAGGTATCATTCGCATCTTCACAAACTGAGGGACTTGCGGCTACGATAACACCATTTGGCTTATAGTTGACATAAACAATAATCAGAGCGCGGTCGCTTTCGCAGCCATTAACTGTTTGAGTAACCCAATACTGGAAGGAATCTTCATAACCTGTATTAGGGATAGGAGCTACTGAAACACCAACTCCACCCGAAGCAGCAGAATACCAAAGCAAATTTTGGCCAATGGCAGTCAACGGAGCAACCGGATCGCCTTCGCAAAGGTTTTGGGGCGATGTTACTTTCGGTGGTGCCGGTTTCGGTTTCACATTTACAACAATGGTAGCCCGGTCACTTTCACAACCGTTGACCGTCTGGGAGGCATAGAAATAATAGGTACCTGGCACCTGAGTATTTGGAACAGGAGCAGTTGCAGTACCAGCTCCTCCGGTAGGTGTACTATACCAGCGGATATTTTGTCCTCCTGCAGAAAGAGCACCAGCGATTTCATATTGACAAAACTCAAGGGCTGTTGGTGGAACCGTAGGCAAGCCTGGCTTCGGTGTAACCTGAACAATCACATAAGCTGTGTCGCTGGGGCAGGTTTGGTTTTGAACTACTCCATACACAAAGCCCTGATTGGTGCCGGTTGCTAAGTCAGTGCGCGGAGTGATGGACGTGCGCGGAATGCGTGAACTATCAATATTGGGAGCACCTGGAGGTAATTGAGCAAGTGCTGTATAGGCCCATGGTCCAAACCAAGTCAGACTCGTTCCGGATGCTGTGAGCGGAATTGCAGTGGAGTATTGGCAATAAACCTGAGGACTTGTAACTGTTGGTTTCGGATCCTTAGGGCTCGTTGTGACAGAAACACAACCTGCAAGTGAAACGCAACCATTTACCGTTACCTGAGTACAATACTGACCGTTTTTAGCAGTTAACATTGTGTCTCTAGTAGCGTTCGGTCCGGTGAAGCCTGTGCTATTCCAACCTGTATTTGGGGTACTGAACCAAGAATACGTAGCACCCTTATTTGAGTTGGGGTTTGAAACGGTCAGTTGTAGCGTTGTATTGGGGCAAAGGGGTTGCGCATAAGTAACCACAGGAGTGGGCGGCACTGTTGGTGTAGGTACTGTAGCATTGATTGTATTTGAAACGCAACCACCCAGATTTGTTCCTGCATTCGCTACATAGAAAGCGTAGTTATTTGCAGCAAGAGCTGTGATGGTATATGTCCCGGTTGCCGAAGCAGTAATTCCTGATGCTTTCGTAGTAAACGGCCCCGAACCACCGATTTGATACATTAAATCATATTGAGCATTCGGAACAAGTCCGGAAATTTCAACAGTACCATCTGAGGTAAGGCAGGTACTGGTAGCTGTAATGGTACCTGCTACCAAACTGGCTTTACTATACATGGTTACCGCCAAAGTAGTAGGGTTCGATGTGAAACCACCAGAAGTTAGGGTTGCTGTATAAGTACCTCCCCAAGACGAAATAGCACTTGGGAAAGAGAAATTACCTGTCGAGTTGCTCTGTGGGCTTCCTCCTGTTGCTGGGCCACTCAGATTGAACGTGGGGCTGGGATAACCCGATGTATCCGTCAATGTGAAAGTGACAGTTCCACCAGGGCAAATAGGTGCATTGGTGGCTATCGTTGGGGGAGGAGGAGTTGAAGATAAAATATTGACTCGGAAATCGCGTGCAGCCCCATAATAGTATGTCTGGTCACAGGGGTCAATTGAAGTAGAAGGCGATTGTGCAAACACCAAACGAACTCTCATTCTATGAATGCCCAGAGACGCTGTAGCAGGAATAGTAAATGAAAAAGGTGTTGAGGAAGGAGAATAAGCAATGTCGTTTACAGAACTCCATAAACGTTCTGAAGTACTAAATTGTCCGTCATTGTTCAAGTCAATCCACAATGTTGCGAAGTCATAGGAGGTAGCTGAAGCCATAGCTCCGTTGACGCTCGTACCCTGAATCACCTTCAAGGGAGGCAGAGAAGTATAATTATTGTAGCCGCCATTATTCCCAGTAGGGCAATAACCTTTTTGAGCAATAGATGTCCCTCCTACACCCGTCATTCCAAGAGTATCGAATCCATCCGAATAAGTACAACTATACTGGGTAGTCGGTGTACAGTAGCAGTTCAAGTACGAGTTAATGGTCACGCTAACCGTGTTGCTGGTATCACTTTGCGTACTGGAATTACAGATGATGATAAATCGAAAATCCGTTGCGGCCGTAATACCTCCGGTCATAGTATAAACAGGGGTAGTTGCACCGGAAATGTCAGACCATGTATTGGCGCCTGCAGGAGAAGACTGCCATTTGGTGGTCATATTTGAACCAACCGTATAACCTGTAGCCGTTAGAGTTAATGGTGTGCTGGCGCATGCCAAACTTGTAGAAGCAGATGCAGTTCCTGCAGTGGGCTTACCTGTGCAAGGAGGGTAATTCACCACATCTACATCATCCAGAAACAAATCGTATCCAAAATTGGAGACACCACGGAAAATGATATAATTGGTGGTTCCTGTAAAACTGGAGGGTAAGGTATAGGTGTATTGAGTCCAACCTGTATTAGAAGCACCCGTTGGTGCCATGGCCGCAATTAAAGTAGCACCAGAAACAGTAGCGGAAGTGTTCAAATACACGACTAGGCTATCCGTGTAATAGCCTGAATTGTAGTTGTATGTCCAGAAGCTGAGTACTTTATTTCCGCTACTGGAAAAATTAAGTGCCGGTGTTATGAGGTCAGAATATCCGCCATTACTTATCCAATAGCAATCGTAGTTGGCTGTGTAGCTTCCTCCGTGCGCAGTAGGTGTAGGATATCCATACCCGTTTCCTGACTGGGTTTGCATCCATGTGTTGGGATAGGATCCGTAATTGGTTCCGGTTCCTGAATTCGACCAACCCGTTGGCGGGAAAGTACTTCCTTCAAAACCTTCAGACAGCAGTGATTGTGCGTTTGTCGCAAAACCCGCCAGCAGCATGAACAAGAGTGGTAAAATTGATTTTCTCATAAGGTTCGTCGTGTACGAAAAAGAGTATGCGAAGCGTAATCCGAACATAGCGGAGTAGCCGGTTTAAAAATAGGTATTTCCCAAAAACATTCTGGTTCTCTCAGCTTTTTTTTGTCCCCTCTATCCACAGGCTACATTTTTCCCTTAGTTTCCAATTCCTTGAATGACGGGCAATTTACCAGACAGCAGCTTCTCATAAAAACGTTGGGAAGCCACGTCATAGTTTGACTATCTAATTACACTAAGCTTCAAAACCTGCTTCTTCCCAGGTGCTTCAATGATACAAGCGTATATACCGGAACACAAAGCATCCAGCGACAGTGTTTTTGCCCGTTGAAACCCTTGTGTTTTCCATCTTCCTAAGGTTCTTCCTTCAGCATCAACAAGGCTGATTTGGACGGGTTCGTCTCCATCTGCAAAATCTCCGTCCCAAGTAACGATGGCGTCCGTCCGGGCAGGATTCGGGTATAACATACATTCCTGAGCCGATGCAGACACTGGAATAATTCCGGTTTTGAATCGCTTTTTAAAAAAGTTCAGCCCTCCTAACCGGTTGCCCATAATCAATTCCTGCTTACCATCTCCATCCACATCGCCAACGGCCAACGTACTTCTCAAGCCTACATCAAGCTGGTCATAAAAGCTATCGGCAACAGCGTAGGGTGCGGTCACGTTTCCGGTTTGGAAACCCGTGTAGCGTGTCAGATTACCAGAACCATTCCCACTCACTAAATATTCGGTTCCGGTACTGTCCATCTTACCGATCCATAGGCTGGAAAAGCCCGTGATATTATTGCCTGGAATCACTTCAATGCCACCCAGTTTATCTGTCTGAAACTGGAGGGACGGCCCCAAGGGGGTAGGGTTGTTTTTGTAAAAAGTGATTTGCCCTGCCTGATTCCCGCAAAGCAAATCGGGCTTGCTATCCTTATCAATATCATACACGTAAGGGCTGGCGTAATATCCAACGTCAATGGTATCGCCACTTGCATCTTTCAGGTATGGCTGATCCATGACCCAAACTGGTTGAAAAGCAGCTCCTGATGCCGTGTTTTTTAAATAGCTCATGCTCCCATCTGTATGACCAATTACCAGGTCGTCATCACCATCTCCGTCGAGGTCGCCTATGGCTGGTGCAGCACCTTCCCATTGATATGCAGAGAGGCCCAGAAAATCGGGTGTAACCAATGTAAAACGAGTCTTACCGCCCACCATAGAATTTTCATAGTAAGCAATCCGGCTGCGTAAGGTGCCGTCTAATTGGAAATAGCCATCAGAGCCAACGAAAAGGTCTAAGCGGCCATCTTTATTGTAATCATAGAGCAAAGGATAAGAGCCGCTACCGAAATCAAGTGTCTGGTCCACGAGGAATGTATCGCTTTGATAGCTGAAAACTGGTGTCGAGGCGCTACCGATATTTTTATAAAAAAGGACTGTCTTGTAATTCTCTCCTGCCGTGGAATAATGCGGTGTCACCAATAGGTCTTTCTTTCCATCGCCATCAGCATCCACATAAAATGCTGATGGCCACTGTGGGATAAACGCCTTATGTCCGGCACTTTGCCACATCGTGTCTTGCGCCACTACCGTGTCTGTTGGCCAGTTGTAGTCCTTGCGGCCATTTTGCAGGAATTGCAAGTCCGGAAACGTAATATTCCCATCCAGCAAATCCACATCGCCATCGCCGTCAATATCCAGCATCAACATGCAGTTGCCCTGGTGCCGGGATTGCTTTTCGGGCGCATTGCGCTTGCACAAGCTGAAGGTTCCGTAAGAGGAGCAGCCACTGGGTGCCAGGCCCAACACATAGGGCCTCTGAAAGCCCTGAAACATGTGCCCCCAGCAATTAGATGGAATGCACACTACAATGCTGTCATTGGGTGCTCCCAGCTCGGCCTGACAGTTTTTGTAAAAGGTGATGAAGCCACCGGTAACATCGTAGGCAAAAAAATCAAGGTCGCCATCGCCATCCACATCCACTATTGCAGGGATGTCGGAAGCCTGACTATAAGCGTTGATGCTACCCGTGGGGGTGTTATAGCGGAGCTGTCGGAAAAAGTAAAAGCTCAGCTCATTGGCTGCATTGTAATAGCCTTTCCAAATTTCAAAACCGCTGATTCCTTTGTGGATGAGGTCGGGTACACCATCCCTATTGAAATCAATCAGCTTTAGATAGTCTTGCACATGAGGAAACAAGTGCTCGAACTGAGGCGCATAGATATAATATGCCGCAGCGGATGTGCCATTGTTCAAATAAGTCTGGAGCACATTGTCGCCCCATTCGAAAACAACGAGGTCTTGCAGTCCGTCACGGTTCAGATCGGCTTGCGCAAACTGTGGCGACTTGAATCCTCCGGCCCAAGCCAATGGCCTTTCTGATCCATATTGAAAGACCTTCACTGAGCTGTCTTTCTGATAAACATTTTGAGCCTGGCTACAGGCAGGGAGTAAACACAAAAAACAGAGCAACAGGGAATGGCTGCGCATCAGGGTAATTTCTTTGAAGGCTCTAAAGTACGGGCGCTTCAAACCCCTAAAGGCAAAATTCAAATCAAGATTGAATGACGGTTGTCTTTTCAGACGGAGTCTCCGTTTGCGGCTGCATCAGAGGAGAGGCAGGCTCTTTTAGGAAATGCTCATACACGAGTTTATCGGCCCATTTCGGAAACAGTTTATTGAGCCAAACGGTAAGCTTGCCCTGACGGGTCAACACCAGGGTACGCTTCTTTTTCAAAATAGCCTGAAGGATACGCTTGGCACATTCATCAGCACTCATCAATTCATTTTCGTTCAGGGGCGATTCCGCCTGAATGCTGCCATCTGCCGACAAAGCTTTCTTGCGGATATTGGTTTTGGTGAATCCCGGGCACACCCACATCACATGGATTCCATCCGGCATCAGCTCGGTGCGTAAAGATTCCATCAAGCCTTGCAAAGCAAACTTCGAAGCGCTGTATGCACTGCGTGCCGGCAGGCCACGATATCCTGCAATGGAGGACACACCAACAATAATTCCCTTTGATTTTTTTAGTGAAGGCAAAGCCGCTTTTGTGCAATAAACAGTCCCCCAGAAATTCGTATCCATCACTTCGCGCAGCGTAGCAATGCTGGCATCCGCAAATAGAGCCCTCATCGAAATCCCTGCATTGTTGATGAGAATATCAATCCTCCCAAAACGCATCCGAACAGCCCCCATAAATACAGCACAGGCAATTTCATCACGGATATCGGCACTCATCATCATGAGCCGGTCTTTAAAAGCACTACCAAAGGCTGCCTGCAACCGTTCTTGTTTTCGGCCACAGATTGCGACCCAGGCACCGGCCTCTAAAGCAGCAAAAGCCAAAGACAATCCGATGCCTGAGGAGCCTCCCGTAATCACCACCACCTTGCCAGAAAAACAATCAGTCATAAGGATTTTTTATGGGTCGGCAAAGGTAGCAACATAGCCCTTTTCGGAATAAAAGACATTCACTTACAAAACCTACGTTCAGCTGCGATTAACCGCTAGCCTCTGCAAAACCAAAGTTCATTGCATTTAATTAGCAGGCTTACATAGGGTTTCCTTGAACCGATATTCAGACATTTGCCCTGATGCGAAACATCAAGATTATCGAAGTAAAAAGTGAGATAGGCGCAGGCACACGGGGCGCCAGCCTCGGTGTGGATGCCCTGCGCATCGCCGCACTTGATTTCATGAGTTCGTTCTTTGTCAACTTCCCTTCCGAAGTGGTGGAAACAGAAAACAACCTGCTTTACGAACCTGTTGCCTCTCCTTATGCCAAGCGGATAAAAGGCATATACACGATGTATGAACGGGTGGCGGAGTCGGTCTCTAATACCCTGAAAAGTGGCTTATTTCCCATTGTGCTGGCCGGCGACCACAGTACCGCAGGAGGCACTATTGCCGGCATACGGATGGCCAAACCCAAAAACAGGCTAGGCGTTGTTTGGATAGATGCGCATTCGGACATGCATTCCCCTTACACCTCGCCTTCGGGCAATATGCACGGTATGCCTTTGGCCACTGCTCTGGCATTAGATAATGTGGAAAGCCAGATTCACAAACCCGACCCAACGACCCTGGAAATTTGGAATAAACTGAAAGGCCTGGGAAAGATTCAACCTAAAGTGCTGCCAGAAGATGTGGTATTTATCGCCCTACGCGACTATGAAAAAGAAGAAGAGTATCTGCTGCGCAAGCTCAATATGAAAGTGATTACAGTTGCTGAGCTGCGCCGGAAAGGCGTGGAACAGGTTGTGCGGCAGGTTGTGCTGCATTTGGCCGCCTGCGACGACATCTATGTCTCTTTCGACGTGGACAGCCTTGATGCCGGTATCTCCCGGGGCACAGGCACACCGGTGAGCAATGGCCTGCGCGAGCGCGAAGCCGAAGACCTGATGGCGGCCTTAGCACAATACCATAAAATCTGCTGTTTTGAAGTGACCGAAGTGAATCCTACTCTGGATAAGGAAAACATGATGGCAGAAATAGCCTTCACCATCCTGCAACGCAGCGTAAACCTGCTGATGCAACAAGCTCACTAAGCCGGCATCCTTTTCTTAATAACACAGGCTTACCCAATAGCCTTGTGTACCTACCATACTACAGGCAACTTTGAGTGTTCATGAAAATTCTGTTCATCCGCTTTTCTTCCATTGGTGATATCGTGTTGACCACTCCGCTGCTGCGATGTCTGCGCCGGCAAATTCCTGAAGCGAAAATTCATTACCTAACCAAAGCACAGTTTGCCCCCCTTCTGAGCGCCAACCCTCATATTGACCAACTGCACTTGCTGGAAGATGATTTAGAAAAAATTTTGCCTGCTCTGAAAAAGGAAAAGTTTGATTTCATCGCCGACCTACACCACAATCTGCGCACATCACGTGTGAAAGCTGCCCTTAAAGGAACCAAACTGGCTGCATTTCCAAAGAAGAATTTTGAAAAATGGGTAGCCGTCAACTTTCGGGTGAACCTGATGCCGGATGCCAGCATTGTCGAGCGCTATTTTGAAACGCTTAAGCCAATTGGCGTACATAACGATGGCGGCGGACTCGAATACTACATTCCGGAAAAGACGAGGATTTCAAATGAAGATATACCGACCTCACATTGGGCAGGCTATGTGGGTTGTGTAATCGGAGGCTCTTACCCTACCAAGCAATTACCCTTAGAGCAATGGCAACGATTTTGTGCTTTATCCCCCTACCCCATTGTGCTGCTGGGCGGCCCAGATGACCGGGAACTGGGCCGGCAAATTGCCGAACAAGACCCGGTTAAGATTTACAATTCCTGTGGAAAATTCAATTTGAATGAATCGGCTGGTTTGATTGAGCGGGCCCGGGTGATTGTGAGCAACGACACCGGCCTGATGCATATTGCGGCGGCCTTTCAAAAACCTATAATTTCTCTGTGGGGGAACACCTCACCCGAACTGGGTATGTTCCCATACTATGGAGGGAACAACCTGAAAAACCGGATTAGTCCGCTCAGTGTCATTTTAGAGCGGAAAAATTTAGCCTGTCATCCCTGCTCTAAGCTTGGGTATCAGCATTGTCCGAGAGGGCATTTTAAGTGTATGAGGGAATTGGATATGGCCTTTGCGGTAGAATCGGTGAAAAAATTCTGGAAATCGCCAACCGTTTAAAAAATTTAACGGTCTTTGACCATTGTCTGTAATTTTCCGCTTCTATATACAAACGGGATTTTTTTTGGATTCCTAATAATCTTCAATGAAACAATTTTTACCTAGTAGGCTACTACTCATTTTGGCGGTGATCTCAGGTATTTTCTTACCAAAAATTTCCCAGGCAGATCACCTAGCTGCGGTGGATTTGGACGTGAAGTATATCGGCACGGGCACTTCCGACATGAAGTATCAGATCACGCTGCGCGTGTACAAGATTTGCGAGCCGGACTACAGCACGATCGGCAACTACCCCAATGGCCCCTACACCATGAATCTGGGTCTATTCCCTACTGATTATGTTTCGATCAAAGGGACCGGTGTTACTTCTACCGGTATTCAGGTAAATCAAGTAGGGCCGGAGGATACGCTGGACCAACTTTGCGGCGACTACAAGTCACAGAACTCTTGTCGCCAATTAGCCAATTTCGTGAAGTTTCCGGGCTTTTTGCGTCGTACTTATCAGGCTACTTTTTCTGTTCCCAATAACGTACGCAGCCCGGATCTGACTTTTTCCTGGAGCAGTTGCTGCCGCAATGCGGGTGTTCAAAACATCACAAACACGGGCGGCACACCGGTGAGTGGTGCGGGCATCTATGTGGAGTGCATGATTAATAATCAGCTTAAGTACAACAACAGTTCCCCACAATACACTGCTGACCCAATACCTTATATCTGTGCAGGCCGACTCTACAACTACGTCAATGCTCCAATAGATATTGACAACGATTCGTTGTACACCTACAACCTCAACCCCAAGGCAAATGCAACTCCCGGAGGGAACCTTCCCTACGCTTCCGGATATTCATTCAGCAACCCAATTGCCTCTTCTCCATCAGCATATACTGTAAATAATGTAACCGGGACTGCAACATTTGATCCTCAGAATACCGGCAAATATGTATTAGCCTTCCGGACAGAAGACCGGGACAAACTTACCGGTGCATTACTGGGCTATATCTCTCGCGATGTACAGGTGAGTGTATTGCCCTGCCCGGGCCTGGCAGATCCTTCCATTGATTCGATTGTTCAATCGCCGACAGGCATCAAAAAGCTGGATGCAACTGTAGGCAACAACATCATTTATGTATGCCCGGGTTCTGCGATAAGTTTCCAGGTAAATGCACATGTCAACAGCGCTAATGGAGTAATCATCCTTCGCCCCCTTCTGTCATCTATTCTGCCTACTGGCCTGACTTATACAACTACCGGCAATTATGGAACGGCAGCAACGACAACATTCAACTGGACGCCAACAGTCCTGGATTATGGCGACCATATCATTGCTATGGAAGCCTTGGATAGTGGCTGCTCATCATCCGTACCCATCATTCCTAAGGTCTATTTCGTATTCACCATCCGCGTGCTGGGAGCAGGCCTCGATGCCGGCCCCGATTTGTTGATTTGCCCTTTCCAGACAAAGTCGATTCAACTAAGTACCGTGAATGGTAATCCTACTTCCAATTATTCCTGGACCAATCTTTCGGGAGCTCCTGCACAATTCTTGAGCTGTACGAACTGTGAAAACCCTTTGGCCAAGCCTCCCTATGATTACGATTATGTGGTGACTACGGACGACCCGAAACGTTTGTGCAAAAGCAGCGATACAGTATCTGTAAGAATTGATACCAGCAATGCTATTGTGACTCCTCAAGATCCCTTGGTAGTATGCCGCCCGGCCTACATAAACCTCATCTCTGAGGCTAAAGGCCCTGCTCCTTATTTGAATATTCCATGCGGGCTTCAAAACCCAATTACCTGCGCTCCAGGCTCTGAGTCTACTGCGGATATTGGCTTTGGCCTCAACCCCGCTACAGACCCTACCAACACGCCGTTTTACACCTCAAAAGTGTTTACAAAATATCAGTTCATCATCCCGAAATCAGAAATCCTGAAAAGCGGATTTTATAGTGGCACCATCAAAGCATTGGCATTTGAAACCTTAGGCCCCATCAATGCTACCGCAGGGCTGGATTACATCTTCGTATCCCTAGCTTGTGTGCCTTTTGACCAATTCCCGGTCCCGGCCAACAACGCTTCATTCTACTCGAATCCTGAATTGGTTGCATCCAAGATCAACTATTCACTGACCGGCTCCGCCTGGAATCAAATTGACTTCGATAATCCCTATAGCTGGGACACCTCGCAAAACCTATTGGTGGACATCTGCGTGGGCCCTCAGACTGTGAACACAAACGGCATTGACCCAGTAGCCATGGTGCCCGGTAGTGCCATTCAAAAAAGCTCCAGTTCGGTGAACGTCTGCACCGATAATGCACCCACCGTGAGCAATTTTACTGAACGACCGGTTGTGCGCTTTATCTATTGCCCCACCCCTGTTCTACCTTTCCAATATCACTGGGATTCCGGCAATAATCTCAACGACAGTAATATTCAAAACCCAAGGGCCTATGTTCCGCGCAGCGTAAACTATGCCGTGTACACCATCGGGCGGAACGGCTGTAAGGTTCACGATTCCCTTCACATTATTGTTCCGGAGCATCATCTGAGTTTATCCCCCTTAGACACGACAGTTTGCCAAAATCAACCGGTTCCCATGTTTGCCACAGGGGCTGATTCTTATTTGTGGTATGAGTATGACGGCACCAACTTTAATGATGCTTCCGGCACTCTTACCTGTACGAATTGCCCTAACCCTACTGCCCGAACTCAGAAACCAACTTCTTACGCAGTGGTCTTCATGAATGACGTTCATCGCTCTGCACCCAGCAATCCGAATTATGAGACCGGTTGCCCGGATACGATGATGAACCTGATTCGCATCAATCCGCTACCTCAAGTCTGGATTTCGAATAATGACACGACCATCAAGTACGGGAAAGAAATACCCTTGTTTGCCCACGGCGCCCAATGGTACTCCTGGACACCTCCCGGCTATGTCAGCGACCCGAACTCCCCGGCCCCATTGGCTCATCCTGTTGAGACCACGAATTACATCGTGTATGGAATGGACACCAATGGCTGCGTGAATACGGATACCGTTCAAGTTGCGGTGGACTATCGCGGCAATCTGTTTGTCCCCAGTGCCTTCACTCCGAATCATGACGGACGCAATGATGTCTTTAAAATCGCAAACCTGGGCACCCGCACACTCATGGAATTCCGTGTCTTCAACCGTTGGGGGCAGGAAGTCTTTTCAACTACGGACCGCAATGCTGGTTGGGATGGCACCTGGCATGGCGAAGACCAACCCATTGGCAGCTATCAGTACATTATCCGTATAGGTTACCCCGACAATATGACGGAAACCTACAAGGGTGATGTGACCCTGATTCGGTAACGACCTGTTTTTTCTAACAACCTAAAAAACCCGACCCTAACCGGTCGGGTTTTTTGCATTAAAGAATTACAATGTATGTTAAATTGTATTTGTTTTTGAAATGTTATTGAAATGAGGCTGTGAAGCAGGCTACTCACAGTGCCCGTATATTTGGAACAGTTTTCATAGTGATAGGGTTTATAGGGGCTGGCCTGATCTCAGGCTGGCTTTTTTTTTTGCCCTTATATTTCGGGACATTTGGGCGCACCGCTCACCCAATCTGCTTATGCTCCGGATTTTGACCTTGCCTGCATTCCTGATTTTCTGTTGCCTGGCCGGAACCCTTTCCGCGCAACCCCTCACAGCCTATACCAACATCCAAAACCAGGTTATGGTTTGGGATAACGGTATCCTGCGTAAGGTGGATTACCTCCCTCCTGTTTCCTTGCAAATTGGGAGAACCAATATCCCCTACTTAGACAATTCCCGCTCGTTCAAAATCTATTACAACGGAGGTGTCCGTACCGTGAATGCTGGCTTTACCAACCTATTTTTTACCTCCGACAACCTCTGCATTTTTCTAAATGCAAAATCCCTGAACGTATTCGACAGAGGCAATATCAAAAACCTTTCTTTGCTCTGCAATGAATATTACCTCGGCGACAGCTTAGTCGTTTTCCTCGATGGTGTCCGCCAGGAATACAAAGCCTATTACAACGGCAACATCTTCCCCATCGAATCCTACCTCGCAGGGCCCGCGTTACAAGCCATAAAAGTGAGCGACAACATCGCCGCCTACAACAACTACGCCCGCCACTTCCGGCTCTTCTACCACGGCCAAATCATCAACCAGGAAGACTACGCAGTCAACGCATTCGAAGTAGGCCGCAACACCGTTGCCTACACCGATGCCGGCAACGTCTTTAAAATCTTCCATTCCGGTAAAACCATCACTGCCGAAAACTTCCCTCCACAATCCTATGCCGTCGGCGATGACCTCGTAGCCTATGTTTCAAACGATGGCTATTTTAAAATTTTCTACGGCGACAGCATTTACAACTATGGCTACTTCCGTCCTGACTATCAGGTGGGCGACCATGTAGTTGCCTTTCGCGATGCCGGCGGCTACTTTCAGGCTTTTTATAAAGGCCAACTTACCCAGCTCGAAAGCTATTATCCGGACAACTACACAGTACAATACAACTCCATCGTATATCAAAACCAGGCACACACCCTACGTATGTTTTATGCCGGTGATGTGTATGACGTCACCACTGCCGATGCCGAAGACATCTCTCTCAACTACGACGTACTGCGCTACCGGATCGGCGAAAACTTCTTCCGGATTTTCTACCAGGGTCAGGAGTACTAAATCCGCTGCCTCACTAAGGCGCAATACAACCGAAAGGTGCCGATCTGGTGATGCTGAATTTTTATTAAGTCAGCTATAGACCACTACCCGGCAGCCGTTGCGTCGCACCCTTCAGCAAGATTTCTCAGTTCGGCATTTCCCGGAAGATGCAGTCTTTACAAGGCACTGTGATAGGCTCCATAGCAGCACATGTCCCTCAAAGTGCAATTCCAAATCAAATTCAGGACACGCTCCAATAAAGTCCCATCATAGCGCAAAAACTAAAAAAAACATCCCCCACACAGTAGTCCGTTATACACTTCTATTTCCACCAAAAAGTCGCTTGCGAAACACAAGCAGGGAAAGCAACAGCAGCCCACCCAAAATCCAGGTTACGTACAGCATAAGACGGATGCCATAGGGTTCAAATCGCCACTGGAGTTCATGCGCTCCAGCAGGTAGCAGAGCACCCATCTGTGCCCGATTTAAATCCATGATTTTTGCCGGCTTTCCATCTACAAACAACTTCCAGCCCGGGAAGCGATTCTGTTGCAGGCAGAACAAAGCCGTTTCGGAAGTATGCGTTTGGAAAACCAGTATTTGCGGGTCGAATTGCAGGCAGGCAATTGTGCCCTTTTGTGCAAGCTGAATGCCGTATAATTTCTGAGCAGCCTGGGCATTCACCCGCGCCCAATGCCTCGTGGGCAACCTTACCGAGTCGGGTGCAACCTGAACAGCCCAGGCGAAATAAGCAACCGGGTTGGAGCGTACAGAGTCGGCAATGGCGCTTGCATCGAGGTAAGCAAAATTCCGAAGCAGGAAAGAATTGTAGCCGTCTGCCTGTGGGGTTTTGAAATAGATGCCCGTGTTGGTGCGCAGTTCCCCAAGATTGCGCTTTACATCGCTGTGATTAAGGATGGCTTGCCTCAGATCAGGAACCGGAAACTGATGAGGCGATTGTGCAATTCGTGTTGCTATGTTCGAGGCACGTTCCTCATACACCAGAGTGCTAAAAGCATTCATGGAAAGCGCCAGGCTCATGTCGGCAACACAAAAAAACAACAAGCTTGCAGGCTTGATTAATTGCCCGCGCCGCCAAAGACAAAGCCACAATAAGCCCCCCAGTAATATCAATTGGGTGATGGCCTGCAATTGCAGGTTTTCATCCCGTGAGGACTGGTGCTGGTAGGTTTCAAACCGGCTTCCTAAAAAGCCCCAGCCCCAATGCCCGCCGTGCCGCAATATTGAATAGCTGAGCAAGCCTGCCAGCACCAGCATCAAGCCCAGAATTAGAGCTACAAAAGCCTTACGTCTGGCCGGAAAATTGCTTATCAGCCGTTGCAACCCTTGCGCCGACACAACGATCAGCCCGAGAATGAAAAACACTCGGAATAATGCCGGAAAACGAAACCGGTCCATGCCAGGCAACCACTCTGCCAGCCAGCCGCGCAAGGGCAGCTTATCCCCAAATGATAGGGCCAATGCCGCCAGTGCCAAGACGGCAACCAATAGTACCTGCTTATTATGTCTTAAGGCGGGCCAGGCAAAGGGCAAGGCTAAGAGGCAAAGCAATCCGAAATACGCATTTCGCATCACCACATCGGTGGCAAAAAACACATCATCTTTCAACGTAGCAAAAGGCAGCAGCAAAGAGATTAAAGCACGGGGCGGGAAAGGATAGAGATTGTACTGAGCCGCCGTCATCGCGCCGCTGCGGGTACTGTAAGGCAGAGCTTGCATCCAACTGAGTAAGGCACCCGCACTCAGCCCGAGCAGCAGAACGGCTGCGACAAAGAGCAGAACCAGCCTTCGCTTCCAGCTTTGCTTTCGGGCCATAAACCCCAGCCAGCAGAGCGTGCAGGCAATGAGCACATACACGGTGACGATAAAGAATGCCGGATAACCACCACTCAGCATCAGATAAAGAAAACAGGGCAGCAGAAGAGCATCTCCCAAGGAAGCCCGAAGCAATACATTCCGAAAGGACCAAAAGGCCCAGGGTAGCCATGCGGCACTAACCACCCAGGTAATATGCTCTGCATTCCCCACAAAAAAACCACTGGCAGCAAATGAAATGGCAGCTATCAAGGCAACAGGCCGCCCGGTATCAAAGCTGAGCGTAAGCTCATATGTTCCCCATGCAGCCAGGACAATATGAAACAGAAAAACAACAGAAAACAGACTCAGGCTATAGGAAGAAACACTTCCAAACAGCCAGGCAACAGGATACCAAAAGCCACTTTGCGGGTCGCCATAAAAAGGATAGCCTCCAAGCTGATACGGATTCCAAAGCGGCAGGATCCCCTGACGGATCGAATCCGACAAGAAATACCGAAAAGGGAAATAACCTTCCAGGGCATCCCAGCGCAGGGTGTGGTGAAAACTGCTCAGCGGCCAAAAAACCAAAGCCAGCAGGAGTGCCAGTAAAGTATAATCACGAAGGCGTGGCTTGACCTGAGGCAAAGTCATCGGGCAAGTTATGCGCTGGCTCTAAGCTGGGTGAATAGTTCTTCCATGCCTTCTGTAGCCGGCTTTTCGAAAGCGATAAAACGATGCGCCCGATGCAAGCCTGGGATGTCTTTATCAATCACATACCTCGTAGCGGATGAGGGTACAAAGTCTAACAAGCCTGCGGCGGGATACACCTGCATCGAGCTACCTACCAGCAGAAAGTGTTCAGCAGTTCGCATGATTTGTACTGCCTCTTCTATGGCAGGTACTGCTTCTTCAAACCAAACTATATGAGGGCGCCAATAGCCTCCATCCGGAGCCAAAGCACCGGGAATCATATCGGTGAGTATTGCACGAGTTTCAGTAGTATCCTGCGGTTGGCGGTCGCTGCGCATCTTGAAAATCTCGCCATGTAAATGCAGTACCTGTGTGCTGCCGGCACGTTCGTGCAGGTCGTCTATATTTTGCGTCACGATGCGCAGCTCAAAATCCCGCTCCAGCATTGCCAGTAAACTATGGGCGCGATTGGGCGTAGCAGCAACTACATCGCGGCGGCGTTGATTGTAAAAGTCCAGAACCAGGGATGGATTGTTGCGCCAGGCACCCGGAGTTGCCACATCTTCTACCCGATAGCCTTCCCACAAACCTCCGCTATCACGAAAGGTGCGCAAGCCACTTTCTGCAGAAATACCGGCACCAGAGAGCACCACGAAGATGGGTTTCGACATGGGGCAAAAATCGCTTATTAGCCCTAGGAAATTGCCTGCGATGACTCTGATTATTGAATCAAACCATCCTATTGTGCCGTAAAAAAATCAGACGGGAAGCAACCGGTTACCAGCAACAAGTACACTTGAGTTTTCCTAAGCGTCAAAATCGCTTTAAGCAAAAAAACGCCCTTCAGGTTTGAAAGGTGTTCCTATAGCTAAAGCCTCCAACAATTGTAATTGTTGGATGAATCGGGTGGTTGCCTGGCCCGGCCAATCACCTGTTTGCAGCAGACAACTGCCCGGCGCAGGTCTGGAAGAGGAAACTTGCAGGTTCAGGGATATTTCTCCGGACAATACACTCCGCCCGCTCAGGTCAAGAATCTGATAGGCCGGCGAGGGAAGTGCACCTAGGTATTTGGCCTTCAATAAGCACGCTTTACGGAATTCAAAAAGGAGAATTCCGGAGCTGGGGAACTGACTCCAAACGAAAGCCCTTAACCTTTTTCCCTTAAATGCTGCAGCATATCAGCAGTCATCGCATCGAGGTCGAAGCGGGGCTTCCAGCCCCAGTCATGACGGGCTAATCGGTCGTCAATACTTTGTGGCCAACCTTCAGCAATTTGCTGGCGGAAGTCCGGTGCATAACTGATTTCAAAACCCGGGATATGCTTTCGGATGGAGTCGGCAATTTCTTTGGGCGAAAAAGATAGAGCCGAGAGGTTGTAACTCATCCGTGTGCTCAGCTTTTCCGCGGGGGCCTCCATCAGCTCCAGAGTAGCGCGGATGGCATCCTCCATATACATCATCGGCAGGTAGGTATTTTCTTTCAAGAAACAAGTGTATCGGCCTTGTTTCAGGGCATCATGGTATATCTCCACTGCATAATCCGTGGTGCCACCGCCCGGGTCACCTTTCCAGGAAATGAGGCCCGGATAGCGCAGGCTGCGCACATCGAGGCCATAGCGTTGATGGAAATACTGACACCACAACTCGCCGGCATACTTTGAAATGCCATACACGGTGCCCGGTTCAACAATCGTCTGCTGGGGGGTGTCGCTGTGGGGAGTTGTAGGGCCAAACACAGCAATGGATGAGGGCCAGTACAACTTCTTCACCTTCTGGTGCACGCAGATTTCGAGTAGTTGCAAGAGGCTTTTCATGTTGATATCCCATGCACGCATCGGGTTTTGCTCGCCGGTGGCGGAAAGCACGGCAGCCAGGAGATATACCTGAGAAATTTGCTCCCGGCCAATCACCTCATTCAGCGCCGTAGCGTCCGTTGCATTGAGGTTCATGAAGGGACCTTCACCCAGCAAGGGGTGCGGAGGCCGGATGTCGGAGGCAATCACATTCGATGTACCAAAAGCCTGACGAAGAGCGAGGCTTAGCTCCACGCCAATTTGCCCGCAGGCGCCGATGATGAGAATTTTTTCCACGTGCAGTGAAGGTTATGGGGTAAAAATCGAAGTCTTAAAAAATATAGAATGTGGGCTAAAAGATTAGTGCTTGTGCGCTTGCATCATTGTAATAAACTCATCGAAAAGATAGCGTGAGTCAAAGGTGCCTGGTGTGCTTTCGGGATGGTATTGCACAGAGAACGCAGGTTTGTTTGTGAGGCGCAGCCCTTCAATAGTTCCATCGTTCAGGTTCAGGTGGGTGATTTCAACATGAGGAGTTTGGGCTGCTACGGTTCCGTCCACCACAAAGCCGTGGTTTTGGGTCGTGATTTCGCTCTTGCCGGTTAGCAGGTTTTTGACAGGATGGTTCAGGCCTCGGTGGCCGTGGTGCATCTTGAATGTTGGGATGCCCTGGGTGCGGGCGAGCAACTGATGGCCCAGGCAAATGCCAAACATCGGGATGCCCGTAGCCAGAATATCTTTTAGGCTCTGCACAGCATAATCCATCGCTGCTGGGTCTCCGGGGCCATTCGACACAAAAAAACCGTCCGGCTTAAAAGCCAACATTTCTTGGACGGAACTATGTGCCGGAAAGATTTTCAAATAGACCTGACGCTCCGCGAAATTCCGAAGCATGGATTGCTTTAGACCAAAGTCCAGAACTGCGACACGCCAGGTGGCATCCGGTGAACCATAAGTGTACGCTTCATTCGTAGAGACTTCCTGCGAGAGGTCGAGGCCACTCATCTGGGGCACTAGTTTCAGTCGCTCCCGAAGGCGAACAATATCGTTGAATTCGGTGGAGATAATACCATTCATGGTCCCTTTGTTGCGGATATGCTGAACGAGGGCGCGGGTGTCCACACCTTCAAGGGCAACGATGTTATTATCGCGCAGATAATCCGCCAGGTCGCCACTGGCCTGCATCCGGCTATATCGTTCCGAAATATTCTTGCAAATCAGCCCGCGAATTTTCACCGAACTGCTTTCCACATCTTCCTTCTTCACTCCATAATTGCCGACATAGGCTGTGTTCATAATGAGCAACTGGCCGGTGTAGGAAGGGTCTGTAAAGACCTCCTGATAGCCTGTCATGCCGGTATTAAAGCAAATCTCCCCGCCCCGGGTCCCTTCCGCTCCAAATGAAATTCCGTTGAAAAAAGTTCCGTCTTCTAATAAAAGGAAAGCTGGTTTTGTGCTGGCTGGAGATGTTACTGACATATGGGGCGCAAAAATAGAGCCTCTGCCGCTGGCCCGCTCTGCCAAGCGGTGCGGATGTGTGGGAAAAGCCTGAAATCAGGGGCAATTTTTTTTAAAAAACCAGCGGGTACTTCCGTTCAGCTTATGAGTGTCCTCTACGAAGCCGCCTACATTTGCGCCACTTTATGTTTCCTGATTTCCGCTACCTGGTATTTGGCCTGACCGGCTACTTCCCACCCGACTGGGTAGGGCTTTTCAAGACCTTCGGCGCACTGGTGGCCATTGCCTTTCTGGCGGCTACGGCGGTGATGATCCGGGAGCTGAAAAGGAAGGAACAAGACGGCCTGATTGGCCCTTCACGCAACAAAAAGACCGGGCAGAAGCTGTGGCCCCATCAGCGTATCAGCGAGATTGTAATGATTGCTGCTGTAGGTGGGCTGGTAGGCGCTAAAATTTTCAACGCACTGGAGACCTGGCAGGACTTTCTGAATGACCCGATCGGCTCTCTGTTTTCGCGCAGCGGACTCACCTTCTATGGAGGCCTCATCGTGGCTACGGCTATTTTTTACTATTTCGCCCGCAAGAATGGGATACGCTTTGCACACCTCTGCGATGCCGCTGCTCCAGCCATCCTGCTGGCCTACGGCATCGGTCGAATCGGCTGTCAGCTCGCCGGCGATGGCGACTGGGGCATCTACAACAGCGCATATGTAACCACTGCGGATGGAAGCCTCCGTGAAGTGCCGAAAACTGCCGGGGAAGAGGCCATTGCTTTCTACCATAAAAGCCAACGAATAGACACCACCCACCGCTACACGCCTGCCGGCATCTTACCCCGATGGCTCGTAGCGCAGAACTACCCCCGCAACGTGGGCAATGAAGGGCTCCGTCTGGCGGATTGCCCCAACCCAGATTACTGTGCCGTTTTACCCATAGCAGTCTTCCCCACTCCCATTTATGAAGCTATCGCCTGCGTGGCGCTCTTCTTCTTCCTCTGGAGCATCAGAAGAAAATTGAAACGCCCCTGGCAAATGTTTGGACTCTACCTGCTGGTTGCCGGTATGGAGCGGTT
Organism: Bacteroidota bacterium; assembly: GCA_018267625.1. Lineage (GTDB taxonomy): Bacteria > Bacteroidota > Bacteroidia > Chitinophagales > Chitinophagaceae > UBA1952. Next base: position 7,796 of record JAFDYC010000016.1, on the reverse strand, counting down.
TTTAGTGGAATTAATTCGTGTGAATTACAAATACGACTGGGGCTTCATCCACCCTACTCAGGCCGAAATCATTTCGGTTTGTCTGGTGCTATTGGGTAGTTTTCTATTGCTCCGGCGGGGAAAAGAACTGCCCCGGACTTCTGGCACCTAAGCCTTCCGCTTGTTGCAGACAACACCTAATAGCATCCTTGTATTCAAAAATGATTCAATGACTCAAATGAGGTATGAGTTTGTGGGCAAGGAGATTCCAGGTATCGGCTCCCGCATTTTGTTCATTCCTACTACCCTGCTTTCTTTCAACTTTTAGAGTAAGGGAAATTTTATCTTTCATTTTGAGCCATCCGGGCCAACGTTTGGGTAAAAAAAGCAGTCCATTTAACAAAGAATTCTTCGGTACATCTTGCCAGAGGGATTTGTAGCTTGTACTTTTACACATTTTTAGAACGAATTTATTTTTTTATAATGAGGCAACTTAAGATCGCCACGCAAATCACCAACCGGGATTCGCAGGCGGTGGAAAAATACCTGCAGGAGATCAGTAAAATCTCCATGATTACACCAGAAGAAGAGACTATTCTGGCCCAGAAAATCAAAAACCTTAAGGAGCCTGAAGCCGGAAGACGTGCACTAGAAAAACTGGTACAAGCCAACTTGCGCTTTGTCGTATCTGTTGCCAAACAATATCAGCACCAGGGCCTCTCCCTTTCCGACCTCATCAACGAAGGCAATCTCGGCCTTATCAAAGCCGCCCAGCGTTTCGACGAAACGAAGGGCTTTAAGTTCATCTCCTACGCTGTATGGTGGATTCGTCAGAGCATCCTCCAGGCTTTGGCCGAGCAGGGCCGCCTCGTACGCCTGCCCCAAAACAAAATCGGGACATACAACAAAGCCAACAAAGCCTACATCGCCTTCGAACAGGAACATGAGCGCGAGCCCAGCACCGAAGAACTGGCCGAAATCCTCGACATGAGCGAGACGGAAATCACCAACATCTTCACCTCCAATACCCGCCACACCTCCCTCGACGCCCCTGTACACGAAGCCGAAGACGTAGCCATGGGTGACCTGCTGGAAGGAGCCAACGACACGGATGAAGATGTGATGAAAGACTCGCTGCGCAATGAAATCCGTCGCATCCTCAATTCCCTTTCCATGCGGGAGTCTGAAATCCTTTCTGCTTATTTCGGCCTTGATGGCGACTCTGGCCCAACCATCGAAGAGATTGGCGAAAAATATGACCTCACCAAAGAGCGCATCCGCCAAATCAAGGAACGCGCCATCAAACGACTCCAGAAAGCACGTTTCAGTAATGCCTTGAAAGTGTATCTGGGCTAAGCAACTACTGGTATTGCTCATTTTTCTAAAAGCCGCCTCTGCCATGCCGAGGCGGCTTTTTTTGCATTAGATCAAACTGCTTCTCTCTGAGTCACTGTATCCCGACATGCTTGTGTAGGAAGAATATTTCTGGCAGGTTTTGAGTTTGTCAGGTTTGTCATGGCTGATGAAAATGATACTCTTTTAACGCAGGCTTGGCAAGTAAACAGAGGGGCCAAAACTATTTTCGCGGTGTACTCATGCGCCCCTGTTTAGCCCTTCTTTTTATCTGCCTACTGGCCTTCCAGACGCTGCCTCTTGCCGCGTTAAGCCAGTCATTTGGCAAAGTCCGCATGACGGCGGCTGTGGAAGAAGAAGAAAACGGGAACTCTGGATGTCGGGTGAAGGGGAAGTCGCAAGCCCCCCTGCAATTGATGGAAGAAGAATACCATCCTCGTACCTATAGTTTCGCAATGCTGACGCGGAAGCTGGGTATGGCACATCGTTTCCTTCATGCAGCGGAAATGCTCCCGGCTCCTTTTGCCGGCGAAGTAGCTACTCCCCCTCCTAACTACTGCTGATTTTTTTTGAGTGTTCTGTACCTGCGGAACCTCATGAAGCCGAAGCTTTTCGGCTTGCAGCGTGGTGCATTTTAGCTGCACCCGCGCTGCATTTTTCATCACGTAAAAAAATCAGCATCTATGTCTGCAACCTTAAGAAAGGATGCCCTTTCCGGCATCATCGTATTCCTCATTGCTTTGCCTCTTTGCTTAGGCATTGCTCAAGCCTCCGGCGCGCCTTTGTTTGCCGGAATCATCTCGGGTATTGTCGGCGGAATCGTCGTGGGCCTGCTCTCTAAATCACAGGTCAGTGTGAGTGGGCCGGCAGCCGGATTAATCGCCATCGTGGTGAGTGCCATCCAGGGTTTTGGCGCTTTTGAAACCTTCCTTTGTGCGGTGGTGGTGGCGGGCCTTGTACAACTTCTGCTGGGCCTGATTCGTGCAGGCAGCATTGCCAATTACTTCCCGTCCAATGTCATTGAAGGCATGCTGGCAGGCATTGGCCTCACCATTATCATCAAAGAATTTCCGAATGCCATGGGATTCGTCAAAGGCAGTGCTGTGGCGGGAATAGAAGCCGGGGAACCGGGTAGCTCCTGGACAGCTATCCGCACATTTTTTCAGCACATAGAACCCGCAGCCCTTATTATATCTTTTTTAGGCATCAGCCTGCTGGCTTTATGGAGCACGAAGGCCTTCAAGAAATGGTCCTTGCTACCTGCAGGCCTGCTGGTAGTGTTGCTGGCTACCGCCATTAATGAAGTGTTTCTGCTGCTTGGAAATGGGCTCGCTTTGGGCCCGGCACAGCTCGTGCAATTGCAGGTTCCCGATTCGGCAGCCGGGTTTCTCAGTCAATTTCGCCTACCCGACCCTATGGGTTTTCTGAATCCGGAAGTTTGGAAGACCGGCATCGTCATCGCCATAGTTGCGAGCATCGAAACCCTGCTGTGCATCGAAGCCACCGATGGTATGGACCCGCATAAACGCTACACCTCCGGCAATGCCGAGTTGCGGGCGCAGGGGATTGGTAATACCCTCAGCGGGCTCATCGGAGGCTTGCCCATCACCTCGGTGATCGTTCGTTCTTCGGCCAATATCCATGCAGGTGCAGAGACCAAAAAGTCAACCATCATTCATGGGCTGATGCTGCTGGTATGTGTGGCCACGATACCGACCATGCTCAATCATATCCCCAAAGCAGCACTTTCCGCCATATTGATTTATACCGGCTACAGGCTGTGTCGTCCTGCGACTTTCCGGCACATGTGGCAGGGAGGGCTGGCTCAGTTTATCCCCTTTGTGGCTACGGCAGTAGCTGTGGTAGCCTTAGACCTGCTGAAAGGAGTGGGCATCGGGCTGGCTATTTCTATCTTTTACATGCTGCGGCAAAATCTGCGGGTTCCCTTTTTCTACAAGCGAAGTATTTATAGCAAGGGAGAGCTGATCCGGCTGACGCTTTCAGAAGAAGTGTCTTTCCTGAATAAAGCAGCCATCAAGCAAACCCTGAAGAAGATTCCTTCCGGAGCCAGCGTCATTATTGATGCCCGGCATTCCGAGTATATAGACTTTGACGTGCTGAACATCATCCGCGACTTTGCCAAAACCCATGCTCCTGAAGCGGGCATCAAGGTGTCGCTCATCGGATTCAAAAACCGGTATAAGCTGCCCGCCGATGCTACAGAAAGAGAGGTGTTGCAAACATTTATTGAAGCGGGCGAAGTGCCGCGACGCAGTGCCGGGAATCATCAAAAACTACTCAGACAACTATCAACCCCCTAAACCATGCCTCAATCCAGATTATATACCGATGCCTTCAGCCCGGCAGATGCCCTGCAACTGCTCCGGGAAGGCAACTTCCGCTTCATCAATGGGATGATGCAACACCGCGACCTGCTGGAAGAAGTGACTCATACTACAGCCGGGCAAAGACCTTTTGCCGCAATCGTCTCCTGCATGGATTCCCGCACCTCCGGCGAACTGGTTTTTGACCAGGGCCTGGGGGATATATTCTCCATCCGGATTGCCGGCAACATCATCACCAGTTTTGTACTCGGTTCGCTGGAATATGCCTGCGAACTGGCGGGTGCCCAACTGATCGTAGTGATGGGGCACACGCATTGCGGCGCTATCAAAGGGGCCTGCGATGGTGTGGTGATGGGGCATCTGACCGGGTTGTTGACTCATATCCATCCTGCCCTGATGCAGGCAAAGAGAACTGTGGAGGGGATCCATTCCGGTCAAAACCCGGAATTTGTGTCGGCAGTCACCACGCAAAATATCCTTAATGCGACGGCTCAGATTCGGGTACAAAGCGACATCCTGAAAGACCGTGTGCTTGCCGGAAAGTTGATAATAGTGCCCGCGTGTTATGATGTGGCGACCGGGCAGGTCGTTTGGCTCTGAATGAAACCGACTGCAGGCTCCATTAGCGGATATATTTGCCGGCCATGAAGCCCCGCTACATTGCGATTGAAGGGAACATAGGCGCGGGAAAGACGACCCTCGCTCGGCTACTGGCGGAACGGCTTCATGCCCGGCTGATCCTCGAAGAATTTTCGGACAATGCTTTTTTGCCCAAATTCTATGAAGACCCGGCGCGTTGGGCCTTTCCGCTGGAGCTTTCCTTCCTGGCCGACCGATATAAGCAACTGAAAGAGTTTCTGGCAACACCCGATCTGTTTGCTCAGCCCGTCATTTCGGATTACCTGTTTATCAAAAGCAGGCTGTTCGCAAAAATCAATCTGGAGGAAGCGGAGTATCAGCTATTTTCTAAAATGTATGCCCTGATGGAACTGCACCTGCCCCGGCCTGAGGTGCTGCTCTTTCTTCATGCTCCGCTGGCTACCCTTCAGGCACATATCCGGGAACGGGGACGAGCCTATGAACAAAACATTGATTCCGACTATTTGCTGCGCGTTGGTGAAAGCTACCAGGAGTTTCTGAATTCACTGCCGATTCCCATCCTCATATTAGACAGTTCCTGTCTGGATTTTCGGGATGAACCTCAGGCAATCGAAGCACTCATAGCGCAGATAGACTCCGGTATGCAGCCTGGAATCCAATACTTCCCGTGGATTGCAAAGGGTTAGAAAAGCCTTCACATTTTCAGCCCTTGGGCCTTATCTTGTTGGTGTAAATTCGCACACTTTTTAAAAACAGGGCCGATATGCTTGTGTGTAGAATACCATATATCGCCCAACTTAAGCTTACAACATGGAAGCAGCCACCAAAGCTCCTGCGCGGAAAAAAACCAAGGGCAATGAACATCTTTCTCCCTTAACCGCCGCCCTTCAGGAGCATTTCGGCTTTGAAAATTTTAAAGGCAAACAGGAAGCCATCATCCAAAACCTGCTCGAGGGCAAAGACACCTTCGTGATCATGCCTACCGGCGGAGGAAAAAGCCTCTGCTATCAACTTCCCGCAATCATGAGCGAAGGTGTTGCCATCATCGTCTCTCCACTCATCGCCCTGATGAAAAACCAGGTGGACCTGATACGCTCCTACAGCAGTAAGGACAACGTAGCACACTTCCTTAATTCAACCCTCAGCAAGGCCCAGCAGAAGCTTGTTCGTGCCGACCTCACATCCGGGAAAACCAAAATGCTGTATGTGGCTCCAGAGACCCTCACCAAACAGGAAAACATTGATTTCTTTTCGGACATCAAAATTTCCTTTATCGCTGTGGATGAGGCTCACTGTATTTCCGAATGGGGCCACGACTTCCGCCCTGAATACCGCAAGCTGCGTGGGATGATTGACATGATTAATCAAAATCTGCCCATCATCGCCCTCACCGCCACCGCTACTCCCAAAGTGCAGGATGACATCGTGAAAAACCTCGGTTTGAAGCAGCCTGAAATTTTCATTGACTCTTTCAACCGTCCCAACCTATACTACGAAATCGTCCCCAAGGGGACACAAGCTCAGGTGCTCAAACACATGGTCCGCTTCATCCACGGCATGAAAGGGAAAAGCGGAATTATCTACACCTTAAACCGTAAAACAACAGAAGAACTGGCCAGCACTTTAGTGGCCAACGGTGTGAGCGCCGTTGCCTACCACGCCGGCCTGGATGCTACTACCCGCGCGAACCGCCAAGACCAGTTCCTGCATGAAAAAGTGGATGTGATTGTAGCTACCATCGCCTTCGGAATGGGCATTGACAAGCCTGATGTCCGCTTCGTGATGCACTACAACATTCCCAAAAGCCTCGAAAATTATTATCAGGAAACAGGCCGCGCCGGCCGTGATGGCCTCGAAGGAAAGTGCATCTTGTACTATTCCTATAAAGACGTTCAGAAGCTGGAGCACCTGATGCGGGATAAGACGCTTTCGGAGCGGGAAATGGGCGCTCAACTCATTTCCGAAACAGTCGCCTACACCGAAAGCTCCGTTTGCCGCCGCAAACTGCTGCTCCATTATTTCGGCGAAAAATTAGAACAGGAAAACTGCAGCGCCTGCGACAACTGCCTGCATCCGAAAGAAAAATTAGACGTAAAAGACAGCGTCAAAATCGTACTGGATGCTATTGACGCGCTGGAAGAACGCTTCGGCATCAACTATGTGGTAGATGTGGTGCTGGGGCACAGCAACCCACAGCTTTCCACTTTTGGCCACGACAAGCTCAAAAGCTTCGGTGCAGGCCTGGTCATGAAAATGGATGCCAACTTCTGGCAAAGCCTCATCCGGCAAATGATGCTGGAAGGGTTTATCCGCAAAGACATCGAGGAATACGGCCTGCTGAAAATCACTGATGCTGGGAGAAAATTCCTAAAAAAACCTTTTGCCATCAAAGTCTCGATGAACCATCGGTACGAGGAAGAAGTGGCCGAAGGAGACGAAGCCGCCGCCGCTGCAGGCCCTGCTGTAGCCGATGAGGCCTTGCTGGCTATGCTTAAAGACCTGCGCCGTGTTGTAGCTAACGAAAAGGGGCTACCACCTTTCATAGTATTCAGTGAAAACTCATTAGACGAAATGGCCACAGCCTATCCGACTACTATGGAAGAGCTGGAGAAAATTTCGGGTGTCAGCAAAGGGAAAGCCTTACGCTTTGGGCGCAAATTCATCGAACTCATCGGGAAGTATGTGGAAGAAAATGAAATCGAAAAACCCGACGATTTCGTGATGAAAAGTGTCGTCAATAAAAGCGGCATGAAGGTGTTTATCATTCAGAATATTGACAAGAAAATCCCTCTCGAGACCATTGCCAAAAACAAAGGCCTCAACCTGTCTGAATTGCTTGGCGAGATGGAAACGATTGTCTCCTCGGGCACACGCCTGAACCTGGACTACTGCCTCGATAATGAATTAGACCAGGATGAACAAGAAGACATCTTCGAATATTTCAAAGAAAGCCACGATGGCAACCTGGACGAGGCTTTCGAAGAATTTAAAGACCGCGATATCAGTATCGAACAACTCCAAATGTTGCGCATCAAGTTTATCAGCGTCTATGGGAACTGATTATCCTAAGCTCAATTAAAAACGCCGCTACTTAGTTAGCGGCGTTTTTTCTACAGGTTTTTTTTGATTGCTCTGAACCCGGAACTTGTTCTTCAATGAAAGCCTTTGATAAAATTGCATTCCCTATTTAAATATTAAAAAGCCGCCCGAATGATAGGCGGCTTGAATCAAGACACTGAAAATCAGTTGATGTCTATTGTGACATTACCGGGGCCGGCGCCTGGGGACCAGGTTACATTCACGAAAGAACCACAACTGACCACATAGAAGGAACCGGATAAAATTATATTAGCATTACATAATGAAATGCTATTGCATTGTAGGCGTCCCGGACGCTTTGTGGCCTTCCCGGGTTCCTGCCCGGGCATACCTGCCCCTACCCATGGGCTTCAGCCATCAAGCAAAGCTTGAGGGGCCGCTAAGTACCGCTGCGGAGGCCCTCGTTTGCCAAACACTTCG
>JAFDYC010000015.1 GCA_018267625.1 Bacteroidota bacterium | reverse complement strand
AGCGGCCACCGTCGCCTCGAGCTGGTCGGGTTATCTGGGGAAATTATTTGAAAGCTTCGGCATGAGCCTGCCCGCTCATCTGATGATGACCCCTTTCGACACCGCCACTCTGGCTGATGGCAGCATCGTGCATGGATTCATCAACCTGCCCGCTGTGTTTATCGTCGTGTTGATGTCCCTGGTGTTGATTCGCGGCACGAGCCATTCGGCCTGGGTCAACAACATCATCGTATTGCTGAAGGTGACGATTGTGATTGTGTTTATCGTTATTGGCTTTCAGTTTATCCAGCCTGCAAACCTGCAACCCTTCATTCCCAAAAACACCGGTGAGTTTGGCTCCTTTGGCATTTCGGGAATTGTGCGGGCTGCGGCTGTCGTCTTTTTTGCATACATCGGTTTTGATGCGGTAAGCACGGCTGCACAGGAAACGAAAAATCCCAAGAAAGCCATGCCCATTGGCATCCTGGGCTCCCTGCTTATCTGCACCGTCCTCTACATCATTTTCGCGTATGTGATGACCGGTGTGGTGAAGTACACGGATTTTACTTCGGGCAGCGGAGCCAGCCATCTGGCACCAGTAGCCATAGCCGTCGAACACATGGGCCATCCTGATGCTACAGGCCATATCGTGCCTGCATACCCCTGGCTCAACACCTCCATCATCATTGCCATTTTGCTGGGCTATTCTTCCGTGATTCTGGTCATGCTCTTAGGCCAGAGCCGGGTCTTTTACACGATGAGCAAAGACGGGCTGCTGAACCCGCTGTTCAGTAAGACCCATCCCCGGTTTCGTACGCCCTATCGTTCCAACCTGTTCTTCATGGTTTTCGTGAGCCTGTTTGCTGCTTTTGTACCGGGCCGTGTGGTGGGTGAGATGACCTCTATCGGCACACTCTTCGCCTTTATTTTAGTCTGCATCGGTGTGATCGTCATGCGCCGAAATATGCCGGATGCTCCCCGTGCCTTCCGGACGCCGCTGGTGCCGTTAGTGCCCATTTTAGGTGTGGCCACCTGCCTGTTCATGATGGTCTTTTTGCCGCTCGACACCTGGATTCGACTCGTCGTCTGGATGATGATCGGATTTGATGTCTATCTGTTTTATGGCATGAAACACGGAAACCTGAGTGGAGGCAAGCATGATGGAAAAGCCTACAAAATGGTATCCCTCTGTGGCATCGGGCTTGTGATGGTGCTCATTGCCGTTGCCGTCTTGCATCATCGGCTCTCTGCCGGCGGCGATGCGGGTTTAGTTTGGTTTTCTATTGGCCTCGCCTTGCTGCACCTGCTGTTGTTTATCCGGCAATACTCAAAGACGCGGGCAAGCCTCTCGTAAGTGGTTTTTTTTTCATCAAAAAAAGTGCGGCAAACAATAGCGAAAAACCTTGTTGAAAGGCCATATTCTTCTCGCCTTGCATCTGCTGAAGACAGATTCCTGGCTTTAGGTACGATTTAAAAACTGTGGCATTTTCATCATTGGGAATCATCAATCTGAGAGACGGAGTTTGGGGGCTTTTTGGCGGCAAGCGTCCTACATTTGCGCGGCTTTCGGGCTTGTTGGTCTGATGGAGCTGCGCAGTATGAGGGCATGAAAAAAACTATATGCTCCCTGAAAAGCCGCACAGTGAAACCCCAGATGAACGGAGCGTCGCAACGGCAGCTTCATAGCATTCCAAAAGCTGAGAAACAAAAATCTTCAAATTATCCAGAGTGCCCGGCACTCATCACGAACCAACACGAACTAATATTCTCATGGCTTACGATCTTATCGTTATCGGCAGCGGCCCAGGGGGCTATGTAGCTGCCATCCGTGCTTCACAGCTTGGCTTCAAGACGGCAATTGTTGAAAAAGAATCGCTCGGAGGCATCTGCCTCAATTGGGGTTGTATCCCGACGAAGGCACTGATAAAAAGTGCTTCGGTGCTGGAGTATATGCAGCATGCAAAAGATTATGGCCTGAACGTAGAGGGCTTCTCTGCTGACTTCCCTGCGGTGATCAAACGCAGCCGGGGTGTGGCGGATAAGATGAGTAAGGGCGTACAGTTTCTGATGCGCAAGAATAAAATTGATGTCATTAACGGTTATGCCCGGCTGAAGGCGAAAGGGCAAATCGAAGTGACGGGAGCAGATGGTAAAGCCACGGCTTATGAAGCGAAGCATATTATTATCGCTACGGGTGGGCGCAGTCGCGAGTTGCCGAACCTGCCGATGGATGGCAAGAAGGTGTTTGGCTACCGCGAAGCAATGGTACTGCCTCAGCAGCCCAAGAGCATGATTGTGGTAGGCTCTGGCGCTATTGGCGTTGAGTTTGCCTATGTGTACCATTCTTTAGGCACCCAGGTCACGATTGTAGAGTTTATGCCGCGCATCGTGCCCGTAGAAGATGAGGATGTATCGAAGGAACTGGAGAAGATTTACAAGAAGAAAGGCATCAGCATCATGACTTCTTCTTCGGTAGAAAGCGTGGACACTAAGGGCGCTGGCGTGAAGGCAACAGTGAAAAAAGCAGATGGCAGCACCGAAATCCTGGAAGCGGATGTGTTGCTAAGCGCTGTAGGCGTGGTAGCTAATGTTGAAAATATGGGGCTGGAATTGGTGGGCATCAAGATGGAGAAAGGGAAGATCACAGTGGACTCTTACGGCAAGACGAACGTGGATTCATTCTATGCCATTGGTGACTGCACACCAGGCCAGGCCCTGGCGCATGTAGCCAGCAAGGAAGCCATCGTGTGTGTAGAAGCTATTGCCCACGCAGAAGGCAAGTACCATCACCTCCCCGAACCGGTGGATTACGGCAATGTGCCGGGCTGCACTTATTGCTCCCCGGAAATTGCATCCGTCGGTCTCACCGAAAAGCAAGCCCGCGATGCCGGCCATGAGATTAAGGTGGGCAAGTTCCCCTTCTCTGCTTCCGGAAAAGCCAGTGCAGCAGGCGCTACTGAGGGCTTTGTAAAAGTGATTTTCGATGCGAAGTATGGCGAATGGTTGGGCACGCACATGATAGGTGCTAACGTGACGGAGATGATTGCAGAGACTGTTGTGGGCCGCAAGTTGGAGACGACCTATCAGGAGGTGCTGGATTCCATACACCCTCACCCGACTATGAGCGAAAGCATCAAGGATGCAGTGGAAGTGGCCTACGGAGAGGCTATTCACCTGTAAGGACTGCAATGTTACCCTGTTGCAGAAGTAGTCGAATCAACGTTTCAACACCGCCTTTGCTGATGCAGGGGCGGTTTTTTTTACTCTTTGAACGGAGGCTGTGCGGAGAAACGAATCGTGCTTCCTGGGCTATACGCAGCTATCACAGGCCATACCTGGACATCGAAATGTTGCAGGCTGCAATCTTGAAAACCAGTTCAGGGCAGACTGCAAAAGATTCCGGGTCAAGGCTGTAGCTTATTAATCCATAATCGAAGACAAGCTGCAGAAACTGGGCGAAGTGCCTGGAAAAAACCAGGGTATAGCTCAGAAGAAAAATGAACGCCACTAGAATGGCGTAACTGACAACGGACTTCCAATACCTGCCCGAATAAAAAGAGGATGTCTCGGACTTCTTAGACACCCTCTTTGCAATGGGAGCTAATTTTTTATTGTACGATGAGTTTTTGGGTTAACTCCTGCTGGGCGCAGCGCAACTTGATAATATATAGTCCTTTTGGTTGGGTTGATAGGTCTATCGTGGCTTGAGGAGCCAAGGGCTTTGCTGTAAAGATGAGCTGGCCAGGTAGATTATAAACGGCAATGGCCTCGATGGGAGCTGCAGCCTGAGTGGAAATCTGGAACAGGCCGCTGCCGGGGTTTGGTGTGATAGAGAATGAGGAAACCAGTGAAGTGGCTACAGCAGAAGGGACTTGTTTGGCTTTTATGTTGATGGTGTAATCTTCTGTCTCGCCCCAGTCCATTACGTCCAGATCTGAGTTACTTGCGTTGCAGGGCAGTTGGCTGGTGCTGGTCATATTATGGTTGTCGTCTTCTACGATGCGGATGCGCATACGGGTGTTTCCGGTAGCGGCATCAGCGGGAATGCGAACCGTTTTATTGACGATAGTGTTGTCGCCGAGGGTTAGCATATCGGTGCCCGTAGTGCCAGCTACTTTTTCATTGGCTTCAAACGTATTGTTTCGGTTAAAGTCAATCCAGACTCCATAGCCACAGCCGCCGGATACTTTGAAATTGAGGTTTAGGTTGTAGCTGGAGTCTTTGATGAAATCTTTGATGGGTAGGTTGTTGTAGAAGACATAGTGGGGCGCTTGATATTGGCCATTGCTCGCGTTATTCAGACTGCCGAAGTTGACTGAGTTTATATGGTCGTCCACATAAAAGCCCTGTGCATCATCAAAGCCTGCATTGCAGTAAGGAGCCGGGTTGCTGGATTGTGCGCTGGCAAATTGGCTGAGTAAAAGGGTGCAGCCGAATAAGAAAAGTTTTCGCATGAAGGATTTCGTGTTGGTTACTTATTTATGATGTTTTGTTGATAAATGCCTACTCTAGAGTTTTCGGCTTCCCTTGGCCAATGAAGACGGCATTAAGCATCAATAAGTTGGAAGAATTTTGAGGCTTTATGAAAATTTAAACATATTAATATTTTGATTTCTGATAATCCAAAATATTACCTATCCATCAGCTTATGAGCCTTAATAAGAGGCTTGTGTCTCTTATTTATTTATGCCTACAGGCTTTTTTCAGGCCTGAAGGCTATTTTTGAATCTAAACCAGAGCCTGATTGAAACTGAAATTAGGCTTGATTATCATTCAATGAGTAAAATATTGCACCGTTTTTTCACGGATGACCATCACCGGATTGAAGACTTACTCAACCAAGCCTGCCTGTCTGGGGGGCACTTTGACGATAAATACTATCAGCAGTTTCGCGGAGCCTTACTGCGACATATAAAAATGGAAGAGAAAATCCTTTTCCCTGCTGCCCGGAAAGCCGATGAGGCACTTATGAATCAACTCATTCCGCGATATCGTTTAGAACATGGAGCGCTCACCTCCCTCATGGTATTGCCCCCTTCGGATGAACTTGTTCGGGTGATTCGGCACCTACTCGACCGGCACGATCAGGCGGAAGAAGAGCCAGGGGGATTGTACGATACCTGTGAAAGGCTGACCCTAAGCCAGACTCAAGAATTGTTGGATCAGTTGCTAGTCGCACCGGAAGTTCCTATACATCCTCCCAACCCGGCAGCCTATGCAGTAGATGCCGCTCGTAGAGCATTGGCCCGTGCGGGTTATGATTATGATGCAATTGCCCGAGACAGATCCTAATACATGCAGTTCATATCAGCAGGCTTGACGAGCTTAACTGTTATCCTTTAAGCTTTTGAAGCGGATTATTATGTTGTCGTCTGGTGTGCAACGTAAGCCGAATCCAGGCTCAAAATCCAGCGAACTAAAAGTTCATTAGAAAACAAGGCCGCCCTTTTGAGGCAGCCTCGATTTAGTCCTGGTTGGTTTATTTTGTCTTGATTACCCGCACTTTCCATTCGATAGGGCCTTGCAGCAGATATTCCCAGCGGAAAGGTTCTTTACTTTCTGCTTCCATTTGGTAGTAGAGCGGCTTGGGGTCGTGGTCGTTGAAGAAGTCGAACGCTTCGCCAGGCTTGATGTCAGCAAAGGCTTTGTAAAACATTTCGTGGCGTTCGGCAGGCGGGAAAGGCCTCAGGTCATATTCATTGACAACCGAGAACCCATCATCACCGAGGCCGCTCTGTTGTTTTTTAGTGATGTGGACGACATACTCATCGGGGCCTTGTTTTTTATACACCCAAGCGTGTTGCCCTTCGAATTTCATCACGAAAATGCCGTGGATTTCTTTGGGGTCTTCAGCGGCTATGATTTCCATAGTGTCGCCTTGCTGCATCATGCCATAGCGGTGGAAGACAATCTGTTTCCATTCTTTAGGTGTCGCTTTACGCAGGTCGAGCAGGGTAGAGATATCGGTGCATTCGCGGGCCTGAGAGGCTTCTGTGCGGGTCACCCGGACCTTCCATTCTCTGCCCCCACGATTGAGGTATTCCCAGCCCACCACATCGCCGTAGATGGAACGAAATTCATAGTATAAAGGGATGGGGTCGTGGTCGTTGATAAAGACGAATTGTTCGCCCACGGGCAGCTCCTTAAACAGTTGTATGAGTGTCTTATGTCGCTCGATGGGCACTAGCGTGCGCATGTCCAATTCCGCAGCAGCTTGCGTTTGTGTTTCCATAATGGGCGCGAAATTATTAAAAGGATATTCTAGTCCTTTTCTAAAAAAGGAAAAATTGGGTATTGGAATCGGGTGGTTGTGGCTATGCTGAAGGCCCTACTGAAAACGCTCTTTTGGCGGGGCTAAAACCTTGCTGTACAGGTGTCCCCGCTGTAAAACGGGCCTCTGGTGACCATCGAAGTGTTTGGCAAACGAGGGCCTCCGCAGCGGTACTTAGCGGCCCCTCAAGCT
>JAFDYC010000014.1 GCA_018267625.1 Bacteroidota bacterium | reverse complement strand
CGCACACATAGCCCTCAGCGATGTGGACGGCGTTTACATCGCTGCGGGAAGGAATAAAATCCACAAGCCACGGACTTCCTTATTCTGGTAGCCCGTTCCGGGGAAAGCCTACAGAGAAAAAGAGGGGAAGGGTGCGAAGCTGAAACAAGTTCAGGACAGGCTGAAAGGGATACTGTTCAATGGGAGGAAGCAGGCTCAAAAAATACTTCCGAAGGCCTGTTTGCGAAAGCTTAAAACCAAAGAGGCTGCCTCTTACGGGGCAGCCTCTTAACAGATGTTTGTGGTTCGCCTTACGCGGCCATCTCGCCTTGCTTGGCCAGCCAGCCTTTCACCCATTCTGTGGTGATGCTCTTGGGCCGCTCGATGGGGAACCCGAGGGCACGATCCCAGCACAATGAGGCTAAAACGCCCAGTGCTCGGCTACAGCCGAACAGCACGGTGTAGAAGTCTTCTTCCACCAGTCCGAAATGTTTGAGGAGGGAGCCGCTGTGTGCGTCCACGTTTGGCCAGGGATTTTTGATTTTGCCCGTCGCTTCCAGGATGGAGGGTGCCACTTCATACACATTCCAAACGGTCTTCACGGTGGGGTCATCGGGGCAATGTTTTTTGCCAAATTCCATTTGTGCAACGAAGCGTGGGTCGGTCTGGCGCAGTACAGCGTGGCCATAGCCCGGTACCACTTTCCCTTCAGACAGTGTTTGCTTGATGTAGCTGGCGATTTGCTCTTTGCTGGGTTCTTGCGTGCCGAGTTCGCGTTGCAGTTCTTCGATCCAGCGAATCACTTCCTGATTGGCGAGGCCATGGAGGGGGCCTGCGAGGCCGGTCATGCCAGCGCAAAAGGCGAGGTAGGGATCGGAGAGAGCGGAGCCTACAAGGTGCGTGGCATGTGCGCTGACATTGCCTCCTTCGTGGTCGGCGTGGATGGTCATATAGAGGCGCATCAGCTCGCGGAAACTTTCATTTTCGAAGCCGAGCATGTGGGCGAAGTTGCCGCTCCAGTCGAGCATGCCATCGGGCTGGATGTGTTGTCCGCCCTTGTATTTGCGGCGGTAGATGTAGGCGGCGATACGAGGCAGGCGGGCGATGAGGGTCATCGCGTCTTCGTAGGTATAGTCCCAGTAGTCTTTCTTGGAAATGCCTTCCTGATAGGCTTTGGCAAATTTGCTTTCCGTCTGCAGGGCGAGGATGGCCGAGCAGAATTGCGTCATGGGGTGTGTGTTTACTGGCAGTGATTCAATGACCTGGAAGACGTGGGTAGGCACGTGGCTGCGGCGGGCCCAGGTGGCGGAGATATGTGCGGCATCTTCATCGGAGGGTAAGTCACCGGTGAGCATAAGGAAGAAGAGTCCTTCAGGGCAAGGCTCCTGACCATTATCTACTTTGGGGAGTTTGTCCCGGAGCTGGGGAATCGAATAACCACGGAAACGGATGCCTTCATTGGGGTCGAGGAGGGAAGTTTCGGACACCAAAGCGGGCACGCCGCGTGCACCCTGATAAGCCTGTGACAGCAAGACCTTGCCCAGTTCGGCATCGCCATGTTCGGCAAGGATTTCTTTAATCTCGGCAGCCTTTGCAGTGGCTACTTCTTTGAATCGTTCTTTTACGTAACCCATAATTATTTTGACGTGTAAAATTTCGGTTGGACGGGGGCAAATGTAGGGAAGTAGAGGGGGGAGGCCCGAAGCCTGCGGTGTTCTAAGCCTTTTCAACCCTCATATAATTCTAGCGAAAAGATGTGTTGCGAACAGGTGTTCATGCTCAGACGGCAAAGGAGCTGCCGCAGCCGCAGGTGGTGCTGGCATTGGGGTTTTTAAAACTGAAGCCCCGGGCATTTAGCCCGTCTTCAAAATCCACAATCATGCCTTTCAGATAAAGTCCGTGTGCGGGCTTCATCAACACAGGGATTCCTTGAATTTCAAATAAGGCATCATCTGCTTCCTGCTTATCGAAGCCGAGTGAATAAGAAAGCCCACTGCAACCGCCCCCTTTTACGCCGATGCGCAATTGCTGGTCGGGTTCAAAGCCAGGCTCTGCCATCAGCCTGTGCAGCTCGCGAATGGCACCCTCACTGAGGCTCAGTGGGGCTTCCTGCAAGGCTGTATTTGTCTCAGAATTCATGCGCTCAAAGGTACAGGCATTGGGAAGGGGCGCCCTAATCGGTTGGGGCAATGCAGGTATAGCTATACTTTTGCCAGCCTTCGGAAGAAGGGCAGTTCCAGTGGTTTTTTTGCCCATTGGGTTCCTGTCTTCCAGGGCAAAATTTCACAATCCATTTTCCTATGAGTGAGGTCTTAGAAAATATTCAGCAGGAGGCACAGGCGGCAATGAAAAAAGCCTTAGGCCACTTAGAATCGGAACTGGCCAAGATTCGTGCCGGCAAGGCGACTCCGGCTATCGTAGAGGGCATCAGTGTGGACTACTACGGCAATCCGACCCCGATCAACCAGGTGGCCAACATCACCGTGCCGGATGCCCGTACTATTTCACTGCAACCCTGGGAAAAGAATATGCTCGGCCCGATTGAAAAAGCCATCATCGCCGCGAACATCGGCCTCAACCCTCAAAATGACGGCAGCTTTATCCGGCTGTTTCTGCCCCCACTCACTGAGGAACGCCGTAAGGAACTGGTGAAGCGGGTGAACCAGGAAGGAGAGCAGGCTAAGGTGGCCATCCGGAACATCCGCCGCGATGCTATAGAGCATGTGCGTAAGGCGCAAAAAGAGGGTATCGCGGAAGATGTGGCTAAAGATGCGGAAGGCCGTATCCAGGGCATTACGGATAAGTTTATCACGCAGACAGAATCCCACCTCAAGGATAAGGAGAAGGATATCATGACCGTCTGAGCCAGAGTCCGGAAAGAACCAGAAGGCACTTACTGCACGATGCAGTGCAGCGTTGGGAAGCGCATTCAAAGGCATGAATCCTGCCATGAATGGACACTACAGCCATATTATCCAATTGCTGAGCATCCCTATTTACGGGATCCTCATCCCCTTTGAGATTTTACTCAGCCACCTGCAAGGCTTTCAGTTTTACTCCTGGCGGCAGACACTCCTGAACGTCTATCTCAACCTGCTCAATGCGGGGATTGATCTTTTGCTGCGGGGTTTTGCCTTAGTCATACTGGTTTTCTTCAGCCAATTCGCCCTAGCCAATACCTTGTCGTCCTTGCCTTACTGGCTGCTGTTGCTGCTGGGTGAGGATTTGCTGTTCTGGCTGGAGCATTTCGTGGACCACCGGGTTCGTTTCTTCTGGGCTGTTCATGTGACGCACCATTCGAGCGAAGAGTTCAACCTCAGCACGGGCTTCCGATCCAGTGTGCTGATGCCTTTCTATCGCTATCTCTATTTTATCCCGCTGGTCTTGCTGGGCTTCGATGTGGTGCATATCTTCTTCATGTATGCACTGACCCAGACCTGGGGCATCCTGCTACATACACAGCATATCCGCAAATTACCTCGCTGGATCGAAGCCGTGTTTGTGACCCCCTCACACCATCGGGTGCATCATGCGTCCAACATTCCTTATCTGGATAAAAACATGGGCATGGTCTTCATCTTTTGGGATCGGCTGTTTGGCACTTTTGCGGAGGAAGACCCCCTGGAGCCGCCGGTGTTTGGCCTCACGAAACCTTTGGCAAATCCCAATCACCCGGTTCGGATTGTGACGCATGAATGGGAAGCCCTATACCGGGATTGCACACAAAAAATCCCTTGGAGGGACAGGCTACGTTACCTCTACAAACCTCCGGGATGGAGCCATCGGGGCCCCCTGAATACCAGCGAAGCGCTGCAACGTCATTACCGAAAAATGAGCCAGCCGCACGGTGATACGGTCAATTCCCGGCGCCCATCTTCAAAACGAAATCAAACTCTTCAGGAGTCACCGCGCTAACCGATAGCCGGGAAAGCTTCACAAGCTGCATGTCTTTGAGCTGAGGAATCGTTTTTATCTCGGCCAGCCGAACGGGACGCTTCAACGCCTTCACGGGGGCCAGTTCTACCACAGACCAATCGCCTTCTTTCGCACTCGGGTCGGGATAGGACTCTTTGGTCACCTTGGCTACACCGACGATTTCCAGGCCTTCGTTGCTGTGGTAATACAGCACTTTATCGCCCCGTTTCATGGCACGCAGGTTATTACGGGCTGCATAGTTGCGCACACCTTCCCAAACGGTATGCCCCTCTTTCGTGAAGGTTTCCCAGCTATAGCAGGAGGGTTCTGATTTGACGAGCCAGTAATTCATGTTTGGAGAAATGAGGGATGAGAGGGTAATTCAGATGCTTGCCGGTATTGTGGGTTATGATGGCGGTATGAAAAGCTAAGCTTCCCGGAGCAGCAGCATTTCTGCAAGTTCTTTTAAGGCATGCTTGCGTTTGCTGAGTACGGCTACCTCTTCTAAAGCATCGAAAGCTCGCTGGGAATAAGCGGCAACGGCTTCGCGGCAGCGTTCGTCGGCGCCACTCTTTCGAAAAAGCTCCAGCGTGTGGGGTAGTTTTTCAGCTCCTTCCCTGCCTTGCCAACGCATCAATGTCTGCCGGTCCTTTTCGTCTAAGTGCTCCATAGCTTTCAGGTGCAGAAAAGTTTTTTTATCCGCCAGGATATCGCCACCGGTCTGCTTGCCCAGCTTATCACTGTCGCCGAAGGCATCGAGGTAATCATCCTGAAGCTGGAAGGCAATGCCCAGCGTGCGGCCAAAGGTGTACAGTTTATCTGCAGCCTGCCCGGTAGCGCCACCAATAAGGGCACCCATTTTCAGGCTGGCGGCCAGCAACACAGAAGTCTTCAACTCAATCATGCGGATATATTCCTCCACCCGCACATCCTGCCGGGGTTCAAAATCCATGTCTAATTGCTGGCCCTCGCACACTTCAGCAGCCGTTTGATTAAACATCCGGAGCACCTGTGGCAGCGCGTTGCTGAGTTTGCTAAGTTGGCTGTAAGCTTCGATGCACAACAAATCGCCACAAAGGATGCCTGCAGTGAGGCCATTTCGGGCATGAATGGTAGGTCGGCCCCGGCGCAGTGGCGCTTTGTCCATGATGTCATCGTGCACCAGGGTGAAGTTGTGAAATAGCTCGATGGCCAGAGCGGCATGAAAGGCTTCTTCGCTGAGGGCATCAAACAGCTCGGCACCCATCAGGCACAATGTGGGCCGGATGCGCTTTCCCCCTAAAGACAGCAGGTAGCGGCAGGGTTCATAGAGTGTGTCGGGTTGGCCGGAGCAGATGCCCGATTGGCTGAGGTGAGCCTCAAATTGAGCGGCGAGTTCGGAGAAGCGGTGCAAGGGTTTCGGTTTTCGCGTGGCAAAAGAACGTCAGGTTCATCGGATACTGGAAAGGACGTGGGGGAATGCCCGCTCATCCATGATGTTTCCGTTTGCCTTTGGCCTTGCCGGGTTTGTCTTTCCGGGGCATTTGTTCCCATTCAGGTTCCTGCTTTTTCCGCTGCCGGCTCCTGCCTTTTGACTGGGGCAGTTCGGCCAGCCCGAAATCTATTTGCCTTTTGTCGAGGTTGGCTGCCAGCACCCGGATGCGCAGTTTGTCGCCGATTTGAAAACGAATGCCTGTGCCGCGGCCTGCCAGGCAATGCTCGTTTTCGAAATAGAGGAAGTTGTCTATGCTTGCCAGTTCCTGCATGCCCACTAATCCTTCGCATTTGTGCGCCACCGTCTCGGCCCAGAAGCCAAAGCTGGCTACGCCACTGATGATAGCTTCAAAATCTTCACCGATAAAGCCCTGCATATACTCTACCTGTTTGTATTTATTGCCGGCCCGTTCTGCATCCATAGCAGCCCGCTCCATGTCGCTGCAATGACGACACATCTGCTCCATATTTTTTTGAGGCTTCACATTCCCGTCCAGCACTTCCTGCAGCACCCGATGCACCAGCACGTCCGGGTAGCGGCGGATGGGCGAGGTGAAGTGGCAATAGTCCTGGAAGCCCAAGCCATAATGGCCAATATTCTGGGTAGTATAAATCGCCTTGGCCATGGTTCGGATGCCCAGGCTTTCCAGCACATGCTGCTCGGGTTTTCCATGCACGGCAGCCAGCATTTCATTGAACGAATGAGCGATTTGCTCCGGGGAATTGAGGTTGAGCCGATGCCCGTATCGTGCGGAAAAAGCGGCGAAGGCTTCCAGCTTAGCTTCATCCGGCACGTCATGCACCCGGTAGGGAAAGGGGATTGGTTTCCCTTTTAGTTCGACCTGTGCCACATGATGCGCTACGCTGCGGTTGGCCAGCAGCATGAGCTCTTCGATGAGCTGATTGGCCTCCTTACTTTCCTTTACTTCTACTCCGATGGGTTTCCCATGTTCATCGAGGCTGAACCGTACTTCCTGTGATGAGAAATTGATGGCGCCTTTTTTCATCCGCTGGTTTCGTAGATGCTGGGCGATTCCATGCAGGAGCAGCAATTCTTCCCGGTGGTCTCCTTCGGCACCTTCAATGATGTTCTGCACTTCCTCATAAGTGAAGCGGCGGTCAGAGCGGATGACGGTGCGCCCCAGCCAATAGTCCTTCACTTTACCCTGAGTGTTGATTTGAAAGATTGCCGAGAAGGCATACTTCTCTTCATTAGGGCGGAGCGAGCAGAGGAAATTGCTCAGGTGCTCCGGCAGCATGGGCAGTACCCGGTCGGGTAGATACACGGATGTTGCCCGTTGGTAAGCTTCCCGGTCTAGGGCAGAGTCCTGCTGCACGAAATGGCTTACGTCAGCAATATGGACACCCAGTTCCCAGTAACCACCTTCTGATTTTTGAATGGAGATGGCATCGTCAAAATCACGGGCATCTTTCGGGTCTATCGTCAGAGTGAGCACCGGACGCATGTCGCGGCGGCGACGGAGTTCATCTGGCTCGGTGGTGTCTGGGAAACGAGCCGCTGCTTCCAGCACTTCCTCTGGGAATTGGAGTGGGAAGCCTGCATCCCTGAGGATACCCTGCATGGCCACATCGTTGCGGTTGGCTTCCGTCAGCACCATACTGATTTCGCCAATCGGGTTTTTCTTTTTGCTGCTCCAATCCGTGATTCGGGCCAGGGCATAGTCGCCATCGGCTGCGCCATGCAACAAGGGTAGAGGGATGAAAATATCTACCGTCATGTTGGGCTTATCGGGTATCAGAAAAGCGAAATGCTCCTTCACTTCCACACGCCCCGAAAACTCGGTTTGCTTGCGATGCAGCACTTCGTCCACACTCCCTTCAATGCGCTTTTTCCCGGCCTTAATGATTCGTACCCTCACCTCATCGCCGTCTAGGGCATTACCCAGGTTTTCAGCATGAATCAGGATGTCGCGCTCCATGCCTTCCACGGCCACAAAACCCATCCCATTACGCACAATGCTGATTTTTCCTCGGTATTGCAGGTCTGGGCCTTGCCGATGCTGCTTCTTGCCTTTAGTCATCCCGTAAAAATAATGGCTGCCTGTGTTTACCCTTTTCCGTGATTCACCCTTTGTCGTTCCTTGGTTACTACTGAAGTTCCTTTCAACATTTTCAGGTACCGATAGCGGAGATAATAGGACGAAATACAGCCGGAGTAATACGCTACCTAACATCCGTTGCAGCCTGTCGGGAATATGTTTCAGCGTCGCACGCTTCGGCCATATTTCGCTCCCGCCCCTGCCGGATAATGCAGCGAGACCTCCATCCCTGCATCTATTTCAAAAGCTATCGTAGCACCGTAGCCCGCTGTATTTTGTTTTAGAAAACAGCCGGCCCTGCCCCGGCGATTTTCTCCGTTAACAAACGATTTACCAACCTTTCCTGAGAAATGACTGTCTTATGAAAGGTGCGTCCTTTGGGCGCGATGGGAAATACTCTTTTTCCTCACTCTTTAATCCAAAAATCATGAGTCATACACAACTCGCTTATGAAGCCGCCCATGCAGGCAGCAGTAGGAACTTAAGGGTTCCTACACACACACACACGGCATAGCCCGTGGCCACTATTTGCTGCGTATCGCAGGCGCCGATGGCCTTTCCAATTTTCCCTTTGTAAAAGAATAAATTCTAAAAAATGAAGAAGCACCGTATTATCGGCGTAGCAATTGCTATGCTCCTCGGGGGAATTAGTGCCTCTGGCCAGACCCCGCATCCCAGCTACCAGTTCCCGGCTAACGACAGTATATTTTTTCCCGGAGGTAGTACTACTCAGTCCATCGAGTACAAAATGCAAAGCCTGTACTCCAGTCGTGATTTCCCGGGGGTACCCAATGGTTGGATGAATGCCTTGTATTTCAGGATTGGCAATCAATACCAGCTTGGGAGCAATAACTGTATGCTGAAGTATTTCACCGTTAAGATCGGCTACACCTACGACAGCGTGTTTAAGGGTACATTCATTCATCCGGCACTGGATAGTTTTCGCAGTGGCCTGACTACGATATATGGCCCGGATACCTTTTCAA
>JAFDYC010000013.1 GCA_018267625.1 Bacteroidota bacterium | reverse complement strand
ACGAAAAAAGTTTTCCTTTTCGCCAACCCTTTTGCTTTT
Source organism: Bacteroidota bacterium (assembly GCA_018267625.1). GTDB lineage: Bacteria > Bacteroidota > Bacteroidia > Chitinophagales > Chitinophagaceae > UBA1952. The sequence continues at coordinate 2,250 of JAFDYC010000013.1, read as the reverse complement.
TAGACTGTCTTATGACAAGATAGCCTCCAAGTTGGCTGCACATCTTTCTTTTCATTTTTTATAAACAAAATCGTCATGCAAGAACATGCACCCCTTCCGGCGCTAAATGATGCGCCGCAGCAGGCTAACAGTGGCCTGCTTCACACACACACACACACGGCTTAGGCGATTACGTGTGGCAATACTGTCTGCTATGACTCCGTTGCTGCTCGTGATACCTTGCTTGCAACGTGATAATGCGCTTCAGGCCGGCGTCATTACGCCAACAATCAATTTTACCGAACACACCGTAGCATCCGGATCCTTTCCTAACCCCACGATAAATGTGGACATGGTTTCAGAATATAACCGGGTACACATCAAATCAATTGTTTACGGCAGCGGCAGCCAGTCCTATTTATATGCCGAAGATGGCTATGGGCATTCTTTTACATTGGCACTGCCTGCCGGTTCGGTGCACCCGGATGTGGCTATGGCCTGCTGGGACTCTACCGGCTATGGCCCGCTGGTGTACGAGGCGGCGGTTAGCTACACGATAGGAGATCAGGCCTATGTGGCCCTTTACCACCTCAACGATATAGGCTGGGGCACGTTCAACATCACGCCCACGCCCGTACATAGCGCCAACCTGGGCAGCAGCATAGTTCAGTTTACCCACCTGGACATGTGGGCCGATAATCACGGAATTATCTTCATGAACAACTTCTGGTCGCTGCATCAGTTTGCGGTAGTGTTTACCACGGCTACGGGCGACTTGTATGGCTATGTCAATGACGCAGCGGTTTGGAATCCTTCGGCATCTGTGTTTCACATCACAGCAGGAGTGCCGGGGGTGAATGTGACGGGCGCGATGTCGCCGGATGTGGCCTGCCAGACAGATAATGCGGGGAATCAATTAATGCACATAGCTTATACCACAGGCACACCCAATGCCTACGACCCCGGCTGTGGCTGTTATACGGTGCCGGTGATGGGCGGCACGGGCGTGAACCAGCTAACATATGATTACACAGCGGGGAATGCGCCCTTTTTACCGATGACCATTTTTACCGGTCAGGCATACATCCCACGCATCGAAGCGTTCAGCGATTATTCTTATTGCGAAATGGCTGCCTATACCCCATTTCAGATTGTGTGGTCGGCGAAAAGGTATGCGGCAGGGCATGACCAGGTGCTCGAATGGAACCCAGTCTGGGGTTCTACACAATCATACAGCCAACAAGACTTCAATGCCCCCTACGATTGTATGAGTGCTTGCGTAGCTGCAGGTGCCACCTGTAGCTACTATACCAACAGCATAAGCAACATACAATACACGATTGGTTTTTGTGTGGACTATTACAACGGAGTGCCGCTACCCGCAGGTAAACAGCATGTTTACGAGCGGCAGATAGACCCGTCAACCGGCACGTTTTTCAACACGAATACCTACCAGGCCAGCAGCACCGCGCTCAACTTTCCCTGGGATATCAACCGCAACATGGCGGTGAGCAATACCAGCAATTACGGGCAGGATTTGATTAGCGTCTGGTACAACGGCAGTAAGATTGTGTGGAAAGAGAGCACACCGGATGTGATGGCGTTTCGGATGACGCATAATGGCACAGGTCAAAGCCCTCGTGGATTGAGCATTGCGCCGATTCCGGCTTCGGATGAATTGATGTTGCAAGGCTTGGCATCCGGAATCTTTGTGGATTATACCATCACGGATCTGAGGGGCAGAAGTGTCGTAAAAGGTAGCACGGCTGCCGGGCAGACCATCAACGTTTCCGGCATAGCCCGCGGCCACTATTTGCTGCGCATCGCAGGTGCCGATGGCCTTTCCACTTTCCCTTTTGTAAAAGAATAAATTCTAAAAAATGAAGAAGCTCCATATTATCGGCGTAGTAATCACTATGCTCCTCGCGGGAATTAATGCCTCTGGCCAGACCCCACATCCCAGCTATCAGTTCCCGGCTAACGACAGTATATTTTCCCCGGGAGGTAGCACTACTCAGTCCATCGAGTACAAAATGCAAAGCCTGTATTCCAGTCGTGATTTCCCGGGGGTACCCAATGGCTGGTTGAATGCTTTGTATTTCAGAATCGGCAATCCCTATCAGCTTGGGAGCAATACCTGCGCGTTGAAGTATTTCACCGTTAAAATCGGCTACACATATGACAGCGTGTTTAAGGGTACCGCTATTAATCCGGCGCTGGATAGTTTTCGCAGTGGCCTGACTACGATATATGGCCCGGATACCTTTTCAA
>JAFDYC010000012.1 GCA_018267625.1 Bacteroidota bacterium | reverse complement strand
TTTAGAAACCGCAACGTGCATGCCTGTTTCGTTTTAGTGTCGAAAATGCGGATGTTGTAGATGCCGCTGGCCTAGGATTCACTTTCAGGGTGTGTCTGATTCTGTTGCACTTCGAGGACGCATAATGACGACAGGTACTATCCATATCCTCCTATTCATGTACTACAATGATTTTGCGCAGTTCCCGCAAACTACCGTTTACAAAATACCGGCACACGAAGACGCCAGCAGGCAGGCGCTCAAGGCTAAGGCTGGCCTTGCCGCCATCTTTGCCGGGCAGGGTTAGCGAGGCCACCTTGCGGCTGGTCATGTCGCTTATTTCCAATTGGCCGCTGGCGGGATATTCCACATACAGCATTCCTGATACGGGATTGGGATAGATACGAAGTGGGGCTAAAGGAGTTGGTTCGTGCGGCACCGATACAGTAGGGTAGCAGATAGGATTAGTAGGCCCCAGGCTGTAGTTAGGCATGCAGGGAGGATTGGTAACCGAACCAAACGTCATTACGCCCCTGAACAAGAAGCCGGGGAAACGCAGGCATTTGGGGCAGAATCCCGCAGCGGACCCCTTGGCATCAGGATTGGTAATCACGCTCATCTGTCCCTGGAGGCCGCCCCAATTACCGATATACAGCCGGCCATCCGGCCCCGGGTATATATTGCTATACAACTGAAAAGCCTGCCATGTAGTATCAGGCCCTGCGATAACCGACCATTTCGTAGCCGGATTATTATCCTGCAAATCCAATTGCCTGACCGACCAGAAACCATTTATGTATAGAAAGCGTCCGTTGGGAGAAAAGCAAAGGCCGCTGGTAGAACTGTCCGCCTCGTTGTTAAACCCCGGATTTAAATAAGGGGAAGGTGGCACTTCCACCACCTTAGGATTGGAAAGCATGCCGCTGCAACGGTCGAAATCTGCGATAAACACTTTATATGCTCCCTGAACTGTGGCAGCGTATTTCGTTCCATCTGCCGAGAACATAGCCTGCCCGCATATATCATACTTGGTAAAGTGCGGCTCGGGAAAGCCCTGGACGTAGGGGCCATATACCGAATCGGCGGTGAAGAGGAACTTGTATATCATGTTGGTATCCGAGGCCTGCTTCAGCAGCCACCAGCTTTGGCCGTCTCCATGGAGGCAGGCCATCATCTGGGTCTTGCTCAGCTTCACATTTTGCAGCAGCGGCGCCATGCGCTTGGTTACCTTGCCGGCTCCTCCATTGGCATTCATGTCTATCTCATTGTAAAGCAACAAATCGAAGAGTGCCCTGCCGCTGTTCGGATTCAGCCAATTCGTCATTTCAGAATCCGATGCGGTAGGCGTTATCAAGCGATAGATTCCGTTTGGAAACGGAAGGATTATCGAAGATTGTTGAACGACGCTAGAGCCATCATAACGATTATAAATCACATTAGGCACCAGTGTATCCCCTCCTTCTATAAGGGCAAGGTTTCTGTCATAAATATTATAACCGTCACTGACCAGTATTAAGTTGCCCGCAGAATCGCAGATATTGGAATTGCCACCATGAAAAAAAAGCTGGGTCATGGGATAAGGCCATTGATTGACAGGCACACTACTCCCATTGAAGGTGGTAGTGAAGATTACATTATCTCCCTGTACCCATATATTTCCCCATTTACCACTCTGAGCGCTTACATTGAGTTCCAGTAGGGTAAAAAAGCAGAGCAATATCCATATCTTCCTATTCATGTACTATGATGATTTTGCGCAGTTCCCTCAGGTTTCCGTTTACATAATACCGGCACACGAAGACGCCAGCCGGCAGGTGCTCAAGGCTAAAGCTGGCCTTGCCGCCATCTTTGCCGGGTAGGGTTAGCGAGGATACTTTGCGGCTGGTCATGTCACTTATTTCCAATTGGCCGCCAACAGGATATTCTACATAAAGCATTCCTGATACGGGATTGGGATAAAGCCTGAAGTCGGTGCTTCTATTACCTGAAGGCAACATACGCTGATTGCCCTGGTTCCCGGTATCCAGTGGCAGGCCGCAGATGTCTATATCCCGCAGCGAAATGAGCGGCTGATACATGGCAAAGAGCGACCTGGCTTTAAAGACGGCTTTCCCGCCCTCAAGAACACATTGGAAGGCTATGTTGGCAATTGCCGAGCTGTCCTCAACGCTCAGGGTGTCCGGGCCGCCGACCAGGTATTTCAGGTAGATGGTATTGATGTCCCTTTCATTCATCGCCTGCGGGTTGGGCGTCGGCAGCGCAGCATTCAGGTCAGTGATTTGCTGTAGTTTGGTATAAAAAGCACTGTCCATAAGGCTATCCTGCTCCAGCCCGGCTAACTCCTGGTTGATAATGCCAATCTGGTCTATGACGCTGCCGATGTTTGCCTGGAAAAACGAATCCAGCACCGGGCGTTCCAGCCGGATGTCGGTGTCGGCCCTCAATTGCTCAAACAGTGTCAGTTGGTCGAGCCAGGCGCTGCCTAAGGGATTGACGGCATATAAAACCTGCCCGGCGGCTACGGTTTCGGCATAGGCCGGGTCGGGCACAGTATTGTGGCCGGGTGGCAGTATCGGGTAGGTTGGCGAGCAGGAAGCCGGGAAACTGGCTCCAGGATTCTTTATCGGCACATATACGCATGGTGTATTGCCGCCTGAGGTTATGGAACCATCGTTTGTATAGATACTGTTAGGGCTAACCGTAATGCAGTTCGCCCATTTGTATATCCTGTAGTTATTGGTTCCTGTATAAGTGCCATTGAAGGAATTGGCACAATCGAACGTGGGGCTGCCGATATTTCCGAGGCTGCCTTCGCTGCCCGTAGGCGTGAGGTTAATGCCGTGTTCGTGGTTATCGAAGGTGTTGCTCACAAGTCCCGTGGTTGGGTTTGTTCCGCAATTGCCAGCAACCAGCATTCCATAATTGGTGGAGCTCATGTAGTTGCAGAGGATTTGGGTATTGGTGCTTTGGTCGAGCACCATATCCGTTGCGGCAAAAGGAGCAGGCAGCGATTCCGTGGTGGCATCTCCGTCAATATGATTTCCCCGTATCCGGGACTGCCTCGAATTGGCCAGGTCAATGCCCCGCAGACATAGGGTAGAAGAACCACTGGTAATGGCGCTCAGGGATATCAGGTTCTTATCAACGGAAAGACCGCTGCCGGCGTTTTGAGCAAACACGGCAGTGGCGGCGGGCCCGAAGAGGTCCACTGTATTGTCTGAAACAATCACATTATTAGCGGTTGGAGTTACCATCCGCAAGGCAATCATAGGCGTAACAAACATCAAAGGTCCATACCAGCTTAGCGGCCCGCCCATAGAGGTAATGTGGTTATTCGTGATGGTGGCGCTGTATGGGTCTCCAAAAAGGTTAAAGCCCGACATCATCACAGTAAGGTTGTTATCCTTTATGTTGTAGCTCCGGTAGGTGGGGTGGCTGCACATGATGCCATAACCCATATCCATGTGCGTGTTAGAAACGTTGGCAGAAAATCCGGTCAGAATGATGTTCTTATCATTCGAAACAAATTGAGCAGAACTATTCTGATAATCTACGGTCAGTACCGCGCTTGCCGAAGCATGATTGTTTTTGCCAAATACCGCACTACCTGTTATATCGTTGAAAATATTGTTAGGTGACGCATTTGAAATAGGCACACCATAATAGCCGCCTATGATGCGGGTGAAGGAGTTGTTATACAGTCGGATATTACAAGATGAAATGCTTGCGGAAGAGGTGATGTCAAAATACACGCCGGTTGACAGGTCATGGAAATCATTCCCTTTGCCAGAAGCTAGGTTTCCAACCGTCAACAATGCACAGTCTGAGGCAAATATCCCATACTGTTTTCTGAGGGAACCGGAAAATGGCATGAGCGAAGCTTTCTCTGTATAAAATTCATTGCCTTCAACTGTACCGCTGAAAGAAGAAGGCATGTTCTTAAAGGACAATCCTATAATATTATCGATAAACCTTGAGTCTATACAACTGAAACCCGTCATATTTCCATTTATCTGTACGCCCAGGGTCATATCATGTATTTCGGCATCATTGATGATATAGTGCGCAGAGGAGGCATGGTCAATTCCCAGCCAGGTTGATCCGCAATCGGCTTTGAGGACAGTGCCGTTCAATAATGACAAGGTGTAGCCAGAATTGACGTGTATTTTAGAGCCCGGCATACAAATTATGTTGGGGCAATTGTCGAAGGTCAGATTTGCATCAACGGTAAACGTGTTATCAATAACGATTACATTAGGTGTTGATATAACCCCGGAGGTAGAACCGTAGTAGGCCAGCAATGCAGAGGCAGAAGAGGGGATACTGGGAGGTCCAGTTTCAATCAAATTGACATTGTCAATTAATACGCGACCTCCGGTTGCTCCAATAATCAAATATTTGAGCTGGGTAGGCGCAGCATTGATAGGATGCGTATAATCTACTGATACGGTGTAAGTTTGCCAGGTTGTGGACGGAGTCTGGCTAATTGAATTTTTGTCTATTTCGATAAAGATGGATGGGACGCCATTAAAGTTCTGCCCCCGGAATTCCGGGACGGCAGGGTTAGGACTGGCCCAGGCTGTAATCTCAGCATTGCCGGTTAGATTAATGCAAGAGTAAGACAATTTATATTTTCCACCCGGCACGATGGGCGTACTAAGCTTGTTCTGTAAGCAAGAAGGAGACGCACTGAGCGAGTTGTAGACAAGATCTACAAAATTCGAAGAGCCACTCGCACCAGTCGGGGGTAAGTATGAGAAACTTGCAGGGTTGTATGACGACCCTGTGGGACATGTTGTGGAATACAATGTTTGCAAACCACCCCCGTAATCTGTCCAGCAGTCCAGATAGGCAGTATAGGGATTATATGAATGATCCAACCAACCTGCGCAACCGGTAGCCGGGGCGACGGGATCGTGGTAAGTCTCAAAATCTCCATTCGACACCATGGAGCCAACAGCTTGTGATACGCATCCAGTGCAAGTACCAGCTAACACATTGATGTACACATAGGTGATGTTGCCTCTTTTCCCGGTTAACGTGTTTATTGGGACATACCTGATTACATGAACCAGATCATATTCAGGAGCCGAAACAGACGGTATTGAAGGCGTATAAGTGAAAGTAGTGCTGTTAATTATATCTACAGTTCCATTACCTACAGCTAACTCGACACATTCCATTGAGTTAGCCCCAAAATCATTCGCAAGAGCATCTGTTATTCTAATGGGCACTCCGGCTTGAGTGACATATTTATATACCCTGTCGTCCAAGCCGTCGTTAATACCTGCAATTCCCCCGCCGTTGCAATTGCCGGTATTATAATTTTTGAATCCGTTGAAAGTTGTTGTGGTTCCGAAGGTGCCGGCTACTGAATAGCCAATATCACATAAAGCGCGACGCTCTTCATCTGTGTAATATCGCTTACAGCTATTAGGGCCAGTAGTTACCCCATTGCACATGACAAAATACAAGTCATTTGCCGGTGGCGTAAGGCATTCATCTTCAAAATGGCTGAGCGAATTGCCTCCGTTATTAAAACAGTTTGGTGTATATACTGGTATCGTAACGCTGCCGCCTACGAAATTTATGGCACTGCTGCAATCTGTATGATTGGCCGTGCAGGGATTGGAATTGGGATTAGGCGCAAGAACAGATGCAGGATTGGATATTGATGGATTGAATTGTGCGCCATAAGATGCACAAGTGCTATTGGTCACAATCAAAGGGATACCTGATATTGCTGATGTTTTAAGCTTTGTATCAAATCGGCTGTAATAGCTTAGTGGGAAACCTGATAAGTATTGTATGGATTGACCATTCGCAGAAATTAGAGAATTGATACCCAAGGCATGGGTAATTTCATGCAATGCAATCGAGTATAAGTCAAGTTCTCCGTTAGCGGGCAGGGAACCCAAATTTGTATTGAAATTGAAATTTGAGAAGTTGAAAGTCATCACTGCATGGTAAAATGATGCCGAAGAAGTTGGGCTATTCGGAAGCCCGGTAGCAATTAGCGGAAAGACAGAATTAGTAAAGGCATCCTTTCCACTATTGATTGTTATCCAACAGGTATTATCAAGTATGCCCGACATTGAGGATGGCTGAACATTAGTGAATCCAGGGTAATGATAGAAGGATGTTGCTGCGGCACCTGCATTTGATGGCAGGGAAAATTTTGCCGGATCTGCTATCAATATATTCACCTTCTGTGTATTTCCCGCATTGGAGAGCGGGGAAATAATGAAGTTGGAGAGGTCAGAGAAAAGTTGGCATAATACATCCCTCTTCTCTTGTTCAATTGAGGAGCTACCGTCCATGCCGCTATTTGTGTCAAAGTATAGCTGGAAGTACCCCGACGAACAGCTTGATACCAGCAATGGCTGAGCGCCTGGTATTGCGGAAACCCCTGTAGTTGGAACAGCCAGACTTGATATCGGATAAGTATTTCCGAATTGGTCAAATACGGAGTCCTCAGTTGTTTGGGCGGTGGTAATCAGACTTGTCAGTATGAGTAGGATTACCAGAAATTGCTTTTTCATTGTTATCTGCTTTTAATATGGATTAAACTATATCGACGTATTTGAAATGCGAATATAATGTGGCAATAGGCTGGATGCTGCCGAAGGGAACGGGAATTTATTATCCTGATGTGATGAGTCTCGCGCTCAGCCTTATTCTACCAACATTCGCAAACCCTCAACCTGAGAGCAGCCTGCCTGCTGAATTAAGACTATACAAAAAAGTATTCAGGCGCCTTCTGAAATAGTTTTCCACTCGTCGCGCAACATGCCCGACACCACCACATCTTCCAGTGCCCCCGCCACCGAACGATAGCTCTGTCGAATGCAGCCTTCAGTCTGAAAACCCAGCCGATGAGCCAAAGCGAGGCTGCGGGAATTACGCGACAGGCAATGTATTTCTACTTTATTCAAGCCCAGTTTTTGAAAAGCAAAATCTACCAGCCTGCTTGCACTGCGGGTCATAAAGCCTCGTCCTTCAAATTCTTTGGCAACCCAGTAACCAATTTGGGCTCTCTTTTCATCCTGATGCCAATGATGCAAGCCAATGCCGCCAATCAGGCAGTGTTCCTGTTGTAAAAAGATGCCCAACGATAATGCCTCACCGGCGTTTTGCTGGGCCAGCGAGCTTTGAATGAATTGTAGCGAATGCGCAACCTGCGTAGTATGGTCCACCCAGTTCAGGAAGGGGCGTAAATGCGCTCGCGAAAGGTCCACGCAGTGAAACAAATCGGCAGCATCTTCAAGCTTATAGCTGCGCAACAACAGGTCGTCGTCAATGAGGATAGAAGTCAAGAGTAGCCTGGCGATGAAGATTCCAAGTTACAGGCAGAAAAATTGCCGGAGTGTTTCTTCCAGCCGCCCGTTGCTTTCCGGCATTAATGTCTGAAATGCCGGTTGCCCGTCAGCACGAGAGCCATGTCGTTCACCTTACAAAATTGTATGGAGTCGGCATCGCGAATGGAACCGCCCGGTTCAATCACCGCCGTAATGCCGGCTTCATGGGCCAAGCGCACACAATCATCGAAAGGAAAGAAGGCATCCGAAGCCAGGACAGCGCCCTGAGTTGAAAATCCAAACTGACGGGCTTTGTCGAGGCTTTGGCGCAAGGCATCAATCCGGCTGGTTTGTCCGCAGCCCTTGCCAATCAGTTGCAGGTCTTTTACCAGAGCAATCGCATTGCTCTTAAGATGCTTGCACACTAAGTTGGCAAACTTCAGATTGGCGGCTTCTGTGTCGCTGCAAGGGCGAGCACCTTCTTCGCGCCATTCGGCGAAATTGCTGCGGTCTGCTTCCTGAGTCAGGGTGCCGTTGAGGACGCGCTTAAATTCATTTTGCACCATTAAAGGCTGTTTCTGGCGCAGCAGAATCCGATTCTTTTTCGAGCGGAGCAGTTTTAATGCCTCCTCTTCGAAGGCAGGTGCAATCAGGATTTCAAAAAATATTTCGTTGATTTTCTGAGCCGCCTTCAGGCTGATCGCCTGGTTCGTGACGAGCACGCCGCCAAAGGCACTTTCCCGGTCGCCGGCCAGCGCTGCATCCCAGGCAGCTTCAAGGCTGTCGCGCTGTGCAATGCCACAAACATTGGTGTGTTTGATGACCGCAAAGACCGGTTTGGAAGGTTCCCATTCTGCGATGAGCTGGCAGGCAGCGTCGGTGTCCACCAGGTTGTTGAAGGAAAGTTCCTTGCCATTCAGCTTTTCAAAAATGGCGTCAATATCGCCCTGAAAACGGGCCGCCTGATGCGGGTTTTCGCCATAACGAAGGGGGGTAGAAGGCCCTGTTCCCAAGCTGGAATCGGAGGGCATATCGGTGTTGAAATAGGCAGCAATAGCGGCATCATAATGCAGGCAGTCAGCAAAGGCATCGGCAGCCAGTTGCCTACGGGTATCGAGGCCGGTAGCGGCGCCATGCTCCAGTAGGCGGAGCATGTGTGCATATCGTGCTCGTGAAGAAATGATGGCTACATCATTGAAATTTTTTGCGGCTGCACGGATGAGCGACACACCGCCGATGTCAATTTTTTCAATGATAGAAGCTTCGTCTTTGCCGCTGCTGACAGTCTCTTCAAAGGGATATAAATCCACAATGACGAGGTCGAATAGAGGGATGTCATATTGGGCTATGTCGGCTTCATCGCTTTTAAAATTTCGCCGGGCGAGGATGCCGCCAAAGACGTTAGGGTGCAGGGTTTTTACCCGCCCGCCCAGAATGGAAGGATAGCCGGTGACGCGCTCAACAGCGATGCAGGGCAGGCCAAGTTTTTCAATAAATTCCTGAGTGCCGCCGGTAGAATATAGTGAAACACCCAGGTCATGCAGCCGCCTTACTAAAGGCTCGAGGCCGTCTTTGTAAAACACAGAAATGAGAGCAGATTGGATGGGGCGTTGTCCAGGCATTGTTGAATGTTTTTTTGAAAAAACGCCGCGAAGATAGGACATGCCACAAGCCTCATTCGAGCACCCAGGCACCCTGAGTGGCCGCATCATGCAAGGCTATTTTATGTTCCCGGCAATGATGCAGCCAATGCGCCCTTGTCTTTGGGCCTGGCCGGCCAGCCAATACAACGGTGCTGGGTGAAAAAACCTGAGTCAGAGATTCTGCTTTTAAGGCCCACACGGGGTTCTCGATAATGAGCACATCAATAGGAAATGGCGGTAATCCTGGTTTCAGGCTGCTGTCGCGCAGGTAGAGCACCTTCTTTCCCCGCAATACAAAACAGTTTCTGTTTTCTTCATCTCCTTTTCGCCAGGCACCGAACCCGATGTTGGCATTTGTGGTTGCATACGTATCGAGTGTCGGACTTAAGGCGTGGTGCTTGTTGCCTTCTATCCATTCAACGGAGGCCTTCTTTCCTGCGCTGAACACCACAATCTTTTCCTGCTGTTGAGTGCTGAATTGTTGCCAGCATAGCGAAGCCATCAGTGCGCAACTAAGAGCCAATGACGAAATGAGGCCCCTCTGCCAATTCCTGAGCCACCATGCAGCAATTGCAGCAAGCAGTAAATAGAGCAACAGGAGATCGAAAGAGCTAATTCTGAGGTGTTGTAAGGCTTCAAAATTCAAACTCTGCATCCAGATGATTCCATCATTGAACAGATGAATCAAGGCGGAGACCATTTTACCCACCCATCCTGCAGCCCAGGGCCACCAGGCAAGCGCAATCACCATCAAGCCACCCGCCAGCGCACAAAAGCCGACCAGCACCATCGCCAGGATATTAGCCGGCAAAAAGAGCAAAGGGAAATTGTGGAAATAGTAAATGACTAAGGGTGCCGTGAGGATTTCAGCAGACAGAGAAGCCGCCAGAGTCTGCCAGAGCATACGTGTCAGCCGATAGGCATGGGGCCAGGCCCAAAGCCGGAGGATGGGTGCGTAAAGGAGCATCATGCTGAGCACGGCGGCGAAGGATAATTGAAAGCCTACGGAAAACATCCAGGCAGGCTGGAAGGCAAGAAGGGCCAGGGCTGCGGCAGCCAAGGTGTTCAAAGGGTTTGTCTCTCTGCTGCCCAGTAATCCGAGGCTGAGCACGGTAAACATGAGCGCAGAACGAAGTGCAGAAGGAGGAGCGCCGGCGATGAGCACATAGAGCCAGACGAGTAGGATACCGGACACCACTTTCAACCAAAGCCCCCTCTGGCCCCTGGCCCAAAAGAAAAGAGCCAGCACTATCAGATAGAGTGCCGCAACATGAGAGCCTGAAATAGACACTATGTGGATGACTCCTGTTTGCGCATAGGCTTGCCTCAAATCCGTATCAAAGTTGCTTTCATCTCCAAGGAGCATGGCTTGCAGCAACCCAAATGCCTGTGGGTCCCGGATGTAGGTTCGTAGCTGTCGCTCGAACCTTTGATGAGCCCCTTGGAGCCAGCCTTGCTGGGCATCGCTTTGCCTGCCGATGATTTGAATTTGCTCCGGGCTCAGGAATTGCTGCATCCGGATGCCCCGGCGTTTTTGAAAACGGGCAAAGTCCATTTCGAAGGGGTTGCCCTGGTTGTGGATGGGTTGCCAGTTGTTGGGGAGCATGAGGCTGTCGCCTGTGGCGAAATCGGGTGCAGAGACCTTGTTATACACATAGAGCAAGGCTTCTCCCTGGGCCGGGCTTAGTTGGCCTTCTTTTAATTCTGCCCAGCGCTCAACTTGGAGCCTTGTGCTGCGGGGGCGGGGCTGTGGCTTTGAAACAACCCTTACAAGGGATGCGGACTCGGACGAAGTGGTTTGAGCCGAACTGAAAGGAGTCTTGAAAGCACTGCTGGTAGCATACAGGCTGGCTCCGGCACAAAAGAAAAAGAGCGCGGCCAGGGGGAAAAACAGGGCCTGCAACCAAGAGGAGTATCCCCGATAGAATGCCAATACACAGAGGAGGATGCCAGAAAAAATCAGTAAGATCAATAGCCCGGGAAGGGGCTGTGTACCGAGCCAGTTGTAGTCGCAGGCGAAGATGCCCAGCATCAGGAAGAGGAGTGGGCGGAAGAGGGGCGCTTGTCGCCAGAAGTAATTTTCATTTGGAGACCAGGAGGGCATATAGGATAGGAAGCCCTAATGAAATGAATTTGGATGATGCTTCCAAGACAGGCATTCACTTCCTGAAGATGTATTCAAAACGAGCGTGTGTGGTCGATGCCCAAAATGCGACTACGTTGCGCGACGAACTATAAAGGGGAATGATCCTGAATACAAGTTCAGGACAGGCTGCAACGGATGCCGGGTGGTGAAGTATTGCCGACTAAAAAAAGAATAATCGGGAAGGTGCGGGATACAGACAGAGAAAAAAAATCCCGCATTGCGGGACATTTTTGAGCTGTTGAGCAGGATTGAACTGCCGACCTCTTCCTTACCAAGGAAGTGCTCTACCACTGAGCTACAACAGCGATTCCTGATTTGAAAACTGGTGGTAAGTGGATTTGAAGATGCAGGCAAGTTCAAATCTTTGAGACCAAAAATTCTCGCATCAATCGAGCGGGAGACGAGGCTCGAACCCGCGACCTATAGCTTGGAAGGCTATCGCTCTACCAACTGAGCTACTCCCGCAATTCATGTGTTGTTCTGAAGGGTAGGGGGTGAATGACATACCGTACGGGTTTCAGAAGCGACACAAAATCGGTGGGCAGTGGTGGATTCGAACCACCGAAGTCGAAAGACAGCGGATTTACAGTCCGCCCCATTTGGCCGCTCTGGAAACTGCCCGATTTTGAAAAAAGATTGGAGACAAGGAGAAAAAAGCAGGGAGGGGATGTGTGAGGACGAAGTCCCGTTTTGTTTGTCGAACATCCCGGCTCATTTGTCCGTCTCATCACGAGCCGCTTGCCGGAATCGAACCAGCGACCTACTGATTACAAATCAGTTGCTCTACCAGCTGAGCTAAAGCGGCCTGCTATTTTATGCGCAGTAAATGAAGAACCTCTGAGCCTTTCTTTCGAAAGGAGGGCAAAAGTAAGGGTGTGCCTGATTGCGGGCAAATTTTATTTGGCCTTCTTTGAAGCCCCGTTTTTATAACCTTCCTGGCTGGCTTTTTTCTGATTACATCCCCTTTAATTCCGTGACGAGCTGCTGCAATACTTTCTTGGCATCACCGAAGAGCATGGATGTTTTTGGGCGGAAGAAGAGTGGGTTTTCGATGCCTGCATAGCCGGGTTTCATGGAGCGTTTGTTGACGATAACGTGGTCTGCCTTTTCAACTTCCAAAATAGGCATGCCGAATATGGGAGAGCCCGGGTCTTCTTTGGCTGCGGGGTTAACTACGTCGTTGGCGCCGAGGATTAAGACTACAGAAGTGCCCGCCATCTGATCGTTGGCATCTTCCAGTTCCAACAGTTTTTCGTAGGGTACATCGGCTTCGGCGAGCAGTACGTTCATATGCCCCGGCATACGACCTGCCACGGGGTGAATGCCATAGAGGACTTCCACTCCTTTTTCTTCGAGCACCTTTTCCAGTTCATGGGTGGTGTGTTGTGCCTGTGCCACGGCCAGGCCATAGCCCGGGATGATGATCACTTTGTTGGCATAGGCCATGAGTGTGGCTGTGTCGTTGAGTGAGATTTCCTTGTATGAGCCGCCGCTTGTCTGGGCCGTGCCGGAGGCAACATGCTTTGCTCCGCCGAAGGAGCCCAGGAGCACATTCTTGAGCGAACGATTCATGGCCTTGCACATCAGGATCGTGAGGATGGTGCCTGCGGAGCCAACGAGGATACCACCCGTCAGCATGACCGGATTGCTGTAGAGAAACCCGCCAAAGGCTGCAGCTACGCCCGTAAATGAATTGAGTAGGGATATGACTACCGGCATGTCAGCTCCGCCAATCGGCATGACAAACAGCACACCGTAGGCGGCAGCCATAGTCAGTACAGCATAGAACATCAGGTGTGATTCAGAAAAACCACAGATGAGCAGTATGGCCAGCAAGAGGATGCCTGCGAAGAGGGCAAAATTGATGAATTGAGCACCGGGAATGGTCTTGTCTTTGATGCTGCCAGCGAGCTTGCCCCAGGCAATCATCGAGCCCGCAAAGGAGACCGTACCGATGATCATGCCGAGCATGATAATGACTAATTCGCCACCGGATACTTCTTTGAGGTGATGGTATTCGACCACTGAAATCAGCATGGCACAGGCACCGCCCATCCCGTTGAACATGCTCACCATTTCGGGCATGGCTGTCATCTGGACTTTCTTAGCCACCAGCGTCCCTACAAAACCGCCAATGGCCAGGCCGGCGAAAATCCAGAGGTAATTGTGGAGCCTGGAGAGGTTTTCATCCCGGTAAAGGAAGATAGTGCCGACAATCGCGATGGTCATACCTGCTGCCGCGACCAGGTTGCCTTTGCGGGCGGTCTCGGGATGCGACAGCATCTTCAGGCCGATGATAAACGTGACGGAACCGATGAGGTAACAAAGCAACAACAGCGATTGCCCGGCTAAGAATTGATTTATTAATTCGTTCATGTCTTAGTTGTGAATGTCGGTGGCAGGAAAGGGCCGGATAGAAAGAGAGGTTTGGGGGAGCTTTCAACAGGTCTGCTCTGCTGCGATATTATTTTTTCTTCTGAGGTTTTTTCTTGCCAAACATTTCCAGCATTCGGTCGGTGACAACAAAGCCGCCCACGACATTCAGCGTGCCCAGCACGACGGCCAGGAAGCCCAGGCTGAGCGCGAGATAATCATCCGCTTCGGCTGTGCCCATCACGATGATGGCACCAATGATGACGACGCCGTGAATAGCATTGGCCCCACTCATGAGTGGCGTGTGCAGCACACTGGGGACTCTTGAAATCACTTCAATACCGAGGAAGATGGAAAGCACCACGATGGTGATGAGCTGGTAGTGTTTCAGGAAAAAGAGATACAGATCGGACATGACCTATGATGGATTATTGCTTAAAAAAAATCGGTTTTCGGTGGGGGTGTTTTGAACCGGAAACGTTGCCGGGAAGCTTAGTTATGGAGCAGGGAGGCCACTCGTTCATTTACTATTTGTCCGGCGTGTGTGATGACGGTTCCTTTCACGATATCGTCTTCGAAATTGAGCTGCAGTTCCCCCTCCTGATTGATGATCAGTTTCAGGAAATTGAGCACATTCTTGGCGTACAGCTTGCTGGCATCCGCCGGTGCACAGGCCGCCAGGGCACTGTTTCCTATGATGGTAACGCCCTTGTGTTGCACCGTTTCATTGTCTTTGGTCAGCTCGGTATTGCCGCCCGTAGCCGAAGCGAGATCAATGATCACCGAACCAGGCCTCATGCTTTCTATCATTTCTGTGCTCAGCAGTACAGGAGCTTTCTTACCGGGAATCTGCGCAGTAGAAATCACGATGTCACTCTTACGAATGCTTTCTGCCAGCCTTTCCTTCTGCCTTTGTTTAAAATCTTCGCTTTGCTCTACAGCGTAACCGCCTGCTTTGCTGGCATCCGCAGCGCCTTCCACTTCTATAAACTTGGCACCGAGGCTCATCACTTCCTCTTTTACCGCAGGGCGGGTATCCGAAACTTCCACCACAGCGCCCAGCCTTTTTGCAGTAGCGATGGCTTGCAGGCCAGCCACGCCAGCACCCAGTACGACCACCTTCGCCGGGGGGATGCTTCCTGCAGCAGTCATAAACATAGGGAAGTAGCGGCAGTAGGATGAAGCGGCGAGGAGCACGGCCTTATATCCGGCAATATTGGCTTGAGAAGAAAGCACATCCATGCTTTGCGCACGGGTAGTTCTGGGGATGGTGTCCAATGAAAAGACGGTGAGTCCTTTTTGTGCCCATTGCTGCATCTGCGGGCCGTGAGAAAGGGGCTGAAATACGCCCATGATGATGGCCTGTTGTTTCAGGACAGCGGGCACATTTTCTGTGTGAATGGTAAGTATGACATCGGCTTCGGCGATTGTGGCCTTATCCACCAGCTTTGCGCCGGCTTGTTCATAAGTTTCATCGGGCAGGAAAGCCGAAGAGCCGGCTCCTTTTTCTACCCAGACATTGACTTTCATTTTGACGAGCGCAGCGACCACTTCGGGGCTGAGGGATACGCGGGTCTCGGGAGCGGCTTCTTTAAGTACGCCTATGTTCATGGATGCATTTGGGTTGCCAGTGGGCAATGTACTGAATGCAGCGTCAGCACCAGAGATGCCTGTGGATTTCTTGTGTACCGGACAGCCTTTTGGGATGCCTGACTGTAAAAAAATGAGGTGAAAAGAGGCTAAAGTTCTTTGCGCAGCCGAGCCACCGGCAGGTTCAGTTGTTCCCGGTATTTCGCCACGGTGCGGCGGGCAATATTGTAGCCTTTTTCCTGTAAAAGCTCTGTGAGCCGGTCGTCGGAATAGGGATGTTTTTTGTCTTCTTGCCCCACCAGCGAATTCAGAATACTCTTCACTTCACGGGTGCTCACTTCCTCGCCGCTGTCTGTTTGCAGGCCTTCTGAAAAGAAATATTTCAGCTTGTAAGTGCCGAATTCCGTTTGCACATATTTACTGTTGGCCACCCGGCTGACGGTAGAGATATCGAGGTTGGTGCGTTGTGCTACATCTTTCAGAATCATTGGGCGCAGGCTGGTGTCATCGCCGCTGAGGAAGAACTCATGCTGAAGGTCCATGATGGCCTGCATGGTATGGAGCAGGGTATGCTGCCTTTGCTTAATGGCATCAATAAACCACTTGGCAGCATCTAATTTTTGCTTGATAAACTGGACCGCTTCGCGTTGCCTTTTATCTGATTTATTGCCCCGTTCATATGCTCTCATCATCTCCCGGTAGCCTTCAGAGACACGGAGCTCAGGTGCATTTTTTGAGTTCAGGCTCAGCTCCAGCTTGCCACTGTTGTTATAGACGAAGAAGTCGGGAATGATATAGCTCTCCGCCTTGTTGACTGTGCCAAAAGCAGCTCCTGGCTTGGGAGACAGCTTCGTGATGATTGTGATGATTTGTTTGAAAGCTTCCCCTTCAACACCGAGTTGCCGCTGCACTTTTTCGTAGTGCTTTTTGATAAACTCGTTGTAATGCCGGGTGAGTATTACCTGAGCGGCTTTCACTTCTTCGTTCTGGGGTAGCCTGCCGAGCTGGAGGAGCAGGCATTCCTGCAGCGTCCAGGCGCCCACGCCAGGTGGGTCGAAATTGAGTTGAATGCGTTCCAGAATACCGGCCACTTCATGGGTTTGTGTAATGATGTTTCGCCCAAAGGCCAGATCGTCCACAATTGCCGGTACTTCACGGCGTAGATATCCGTCATCATCTATGGAGCCGACAACCTGCTCGGCAATGGCAAGCTGGTGTTCATCAAGGTCCAACATACCGAGTTGCCCGATGAGGTATTCGTGGAATGAAGTCTCCAGGCGGATTGGGGCCTGTTGGCGCTCATTTTCATCGCGGCTGCCGCTATAGTCATCTCCTCCGCCGTAGTCGCCACTGTCTTCCCCGCGCAGGTAATCATCAAGGTCAATTTTTTCTGCCGTGTCTTCGCTGAGCTCAACGTCATCGGGGCCTTCATCCGGGTCGTATTCATCGGTTGCCAGTTCGTTTTGCCCAAAAAGCTCGTCATCCTCAGAGGCTTCTTCTCCCTGCTCTAAAGCCGGGTTGTCTTCCAGTTCTTCTTTGATTCGTTCTTCAAGCTGCGCAGTAGGCACCTGCAGCAACTTCATGATTTGAATTTGCTGGGGTGAAAGCCTTTGAAGCAGGCGTTGTTGTTGCGATTGCTTGAGCATGGTTCAAGGGTCTCGGGGGCAAGTGGTCAGAGGCTTGTGCCTTGCGGCAAATGTAGCGCCGCAGGTTTTCCAGCTTTAGGGATACGGTCATCTTAGCAAGAGTTTCAGATTTCGGGATGATTCGCGAAAGGCTTTGTATTTTCAGCCAAATTGTGTGCTCTTGTGGAAAGAGGTTCCGCGAAACGACCTTTCGTTTCTCCATCATTATCGTATTCACCTTTAGAAGAGACGCTGGAAATTCCACCCAGGAAAAAACAGATCTTCATAGGTATCCCTAAAGAAAGTGGCTTTCAGGAAGCACGGGTAGCCCTGACACCAGAATCGGTATCGGTGCTGGTGAGCAACGGACATGACGTGTGCGTAGAGCATGGGGCAGGAGAAGGCTCGTTTTATTTCGACATTGACTACAGCAACGCCGGCGCCCGAATCGTGTATGAAAAGGCGGAAGTATATCGCGCCCATGCCATTATCAAGAGCGGGCCTGTTTCAATGGAAGAATTAGCCTGGCTACAGCCAAACCAGGTGGTCTTTTCGCCAATTCATATCCCGCTGATGAAGTCGGAAATGGTACAGGCCCTGATGCACAAAAAAATCATAGCCATTTCCTTTGAGAGCATCAAAGATGATTCCGGCAACTATCCGATTGTCCGTTCAATGAGTGAGATTGCCGGCTCTTCAGCAATCCTTACCGCAGCCCAATACCTGAGTAATGTGCACCAGGGGAAGGGCATCTTGCTCGGAGGAATTTCGGGTGTGCCGCCAGCAGTGGTGGTCATCATCGGCGCGGGTGTCGTAGGCGAATTTGCAGCCCGCACCGCCTTAGGCCTCGGAGCCGTTGTGCGCGTGTTCGACAATTCAATATACCGGCTGATGCGCCTTCAAAATAATGTAGGCCACCGGCTTTACACCTCCGTGATCGAACCCAAGACTCTTGCCGATGAACTGGCAACTGCCGATGTGGCCGTGGGTGCCGTAAAACCTGTGGGTGGGATGGCACCGGTAATAGTGACCGACGAGATGGTGCAAAACATGAAGGCTGGTTCAGTGATTGTTGACGTGAGCATTGATCGGGGTGGTTGCTTTGAGACCTCTATGACAACCACACATGAACACCCCATCTTTAAGAAGTATGATGTGATTCACTATTGCGTGCCCAATATTGCTTCGGGTGTCTCGCGGACAGCATCACGGGCTATCAGCAATGTGCTCATGCCTATTCTCCTGGAGACGGCAGACAGTGGCGGCGTCGAAAACCTGATTCAGATGAAACCTGGCATCCGCAATGGAGTATATCTATATAAAGGCTGTGTGACCAGCGCCAGCATTGCTCGTCATTTCGGGATTAAATACACAGACCTCGACTTATTACTCACCTCCCAATCCTGAGGAAGCAAATCGAGGAAAGCCTCCTGGTATTGCTGAAGCCTTACAAACAATGAGCACAAAGGCAGGGAACTAATACCGGTGCAAGTGCTACCGTAAGACCAACTTTTGTTCCTGAATCATTTTCCGAAGGTTGATGAGGCCATAACGCATACGGCCCAAAGCTGTATTGATGCTGACCTGGGTGACAACGGCTATTTCTTTGAATGAAAGCTCGGCATAGATGCGTAGGCTCACTACTTCGCGCTGCTCTTCGGGCAATTGTTCGATGAGTGCACGGACGCTCTGATGAGTCTGCCGTTGTTCCATTCGTTCAGCTCCATTTTGGTGGGCAAGGGGCAGCAACTCTAGGATTTCCCGGCCATCAGCAGTGGTGACAGGGGTATGCTGCCGCACACGGCGAAAGTGGTCCATGCAGAGGTTGTGCGCCACACGTAAGGCCCAGGGCAGGAATTTGCCCTGCTCAGAATACTGGCCGCTCTGGATGGTGCGGATGATTTTCAGAAAGCTTTCCTGAAAAATATCTTCTGCCAGATAGTGGTCTTTGACGAGCATGTAAATAGAGGTGTACATACGGTCTTTGTTGCGGGCAATGAGTGTCTCGATGGCCTCGTTGCTGCCGGCCTGATATTGGGAAATTAGGGCCGCATCGCTGAGCTGCTGGGTGTGTTGCATACTTCTTGGTTGACTTTACCGGACTCCCACAGGAGTAAAGAGTTCCGGCAATGTGTTAGCGTAGAAGTATAGATGCTATAAGCAGCTTTTTAGGTTTTTCTTTTCAGAAAGGCTTGCAATGATAGGGTAGGAATGCAGAATTCAACGGTTTTTAAAGAGTTATCCGAAGAGCGTTCCCTGCCTTATGATTCCATTGAAATAAAGAAGACGCTAAAATTGGGGGAAACGTTGGAGCCTGATTCAAATTTATTTTTTTGATGAATGCCCAATGACAAAAGAGGCCGCCTGAACGGCAGCCTCCATGTAGTGATCTGGGTTAGGGGCAGGCTTTAGCGGACTCTGCGATTGTTGTGTTTCAATGCGTAGATATTGCGGCTGGCATGAGCTTGTTCGCGATTCAGTTGTACCCGTTCTATCCGGGTGATTTTCCCATCAGCACGCGCCATTCGTTTATTGCTTTGAATCCGGGCCTGTTGGTTTTCGAGATGTTCCGCTTCGCGGGGAGTCAGCGATCCATTATTGATTCCCTGAGCAATCCGGCGTTGCTGCTGTTGCTGGCGCTGGCGGATGCTTTGGTTATGCGCTTGCGCAAAGCCCGTGGTCAGAAAGGAAAGGCTGAGCAGGGCAATCAGAAACTTTTTCATGATTGGTTTCATTTTAGTGGGTTATGGGGAATTGACACAGGAAAAAGTAGAAGGTTTAGCAGCGCCTGACTAAACAAGGCCAAAACCTTGTTAAGCTGCAAACAACATCCGGCTCAATCGAAAGCGCCCGACATTCCCATGAGCAGGTCCGGCAAAATGTATTGATGATTGAGTCAGCTCAGGACAGGCTGAAAGGGACGTGCATCAGGGCTCTGAAGCTGACAAAATATAAACTCCGAACTCAAAATATGCCTTCGTTTGTGAGAGGGGTGTACGGTACATCTTTAGCAATTCAATCAGCAGATTCGGGCCGGCTGAGAAGCCCTTCTAATTTTGCGCTTATGCCTGATGCATTTATTGAAGAAACAGAAGACTGGGAAGACGAGTCGGGAGAGCCAGAGGCTCCTACTGAGCAGGCCGAGCGCATGCGCATCCGTGCCGATAAAGGGCAGGAACTGCTGCGCATAGATAAGTTCCTGATGACGCGCATCGAAGGAGCGACCCGCAACAAGGTGCAGCAGGCACTGGAAGAAGGAAACATCACGGTAAACGGGACAACAGTAAAAGCTAATTATAAGGTGCGTCCGGGCGATGAGATCATCGTGCTGGAAACCCGCCGCCCGGACCTGAGTGAGATTATTCCCGAGCAACTCCCACTCAATATCAAGTATGAGGATGACGCCGTCATTGTTGTCAACAAGCCAGCCGGACTGGTGGTGCATCCCGGATGTGGTAATTATCGCGGCACGCTAGTGAATGGGCTAGCCTGGTATTTGCAACAGCACGAAGGCCCGGAAGCAACGCTGCCCCGGGTAGGCCTTGTACACCGTATAGACAAAGACACCAGTGGTTTGCTGCTCATCGCGAAGACCGAGCAGGCGATGATGAAGCTGGCAGCTCAGTTTAAGGCACATACGGTGCACAGGCGCTATGTGGCCTTGGTATGGGGAGATATGGAGGCGGAAGAAGGGCGTATTGAGTCGCATATTGGCAGGCACCAGCGTTTCCGGAAAATATTTGCAGCATACCCGGATGGTGAGCATGGCAAAGAGGCCATCACGGATTATCGGGTACTGGAACGGTTTGGCTATGTCAGCCTGGTGGAATTACAACTCAAAACAGGGCGAACCCACCAAATCCGGGTACATATGCAGAGCATCGGGCATCCACTGTTTGGCGACCGAACTTACGGTGGCGACCGAATCGTGAAAGGCACTGTTTTTTCAAAATACAAGCAGTTTGTAGAAAATACCCTGGCCCTGATTCCCCGGCAGGCACTACATGCAAAAGAGCTGGGTTTTGTACATCCGGAAACAGGTGAAAAGATGTGCTTTAAGTCGGAGTTGCCTGAGGATATAGAGGCCGCTATTGAACGTTGGCGGAGCTATACAAAAGGCCTGGTGCTGAAAACCGAATGAATGGCTATATCTATTTGTTCTTCAATGAATTAATTCAAGACATTGAGGTAAAAATCATCAATATTGAGGCGTTAAGAAGGGTGTTAATATGTGTACACACAGACAGAGCAATCTGGTGTTTCTGTATCTTTGTTCGGCATCGTTTTTAAAAAAGGTAAACACATGGCACCCCTCAACGTCGTTCCGCAATTTCTTCTGTCCATGCCGGGTGGTGGAGAATGGATTTGGCTGCTGTTAGCAGTATTAGTCCTCTTCGGTGGTCGCAAGATTCCCGAACTGGCCCGTGGCATTGGTAAAGGCATTCGTGAATTCAACGATGCTAAAGACGGGGTGAAAAAAGAAATCGAAAACGGCGCAACCGAGAAAGATCGCACGGCCTCTGCCGATACGACTAAGTCGTAATTCTTTCCCACTGTTTCTATCGGGCGTGTTTGATAGCCCACTTGTTTTTAGCGGCCTCTTCTTGAACAGAAGGGTTGCATGATTTGACCGCCGTTGTACAGCAGCCTAGCATTTGCTGTTCAACACAAAAAACGACGACCAACTAACATGCAATTGAAGGGATTTTTTGTGTCGGCTTTCATGCTCATGGGCTCCTTGTCCATGGCTCAGTCATCGAAGCCTCTCACTTTTCAGGCACCTGCAAGAGTCATAAAAAATGACAGCATAGTCACAGGTGCCCGAACGAATGGAAAGCCTATTGCCGGCATCCTGCCTGCGACTACGGTTGAACCCTTTCGTGGAGTTCCCCTAGCGGGTCAGAAGTCTTATTTTGGTGATAAGACTGAATACGTAAACGGATTTGTCCGGAAATATCTCGGTACACACAACAGAACCCTGAGTACCGTTGAGACAAGAGCCCGGAATAAATTCTCATTAATTGAGAATATCCTGGAGCGTAATCATATTCCGTCCGAATTGAAATATCTGGCTGTCATTGAGTCGGCTTTGAATAATCAGGCTGTTTCTCCGGTGGGAGCTGTAGGCCCCTGGCAACTAATGGCCAGTACGGCTCAATTGATGGGGCTGCGTGTAAACGGTAAGCATGATGAACGTAAAGACTGGTATAAATCCACCCATGCAGCAGCGAAATACCTCAACTTTCTGTACGGTCAACTGAATGACTGGTTGTTGGTAGTTGCAGCATATAACAGTGGCCCTACTCCCGTTCTAAGAGCTATAGACCGCACAGGCAGCCACAACTTTTGGGATATCAAAAAGTATTTACCCCGTGAAACACAAGGCCACGTATTAGCATTCGTTGCCACTGCTTCCATCTTCGAAAAGATGAAGGATTACATTGCCCAAGGCTCCCTACCGGATGATTTCAAATTCGGCAATGAAGAACCCGGACAAGCCATTGTAAAAGTGGCCCCACCCAAACCCCAATTCACACAGGAAGAGCTGGAGCACATGGCCATCGTCCGCATTCATGAACCCCTGAATGAAGATTTGCTTTGCAGCGAACTCGGAATTGATAAGAACCTTTTTGACAAATGGAATCCGGACTATGAACTGTTCATATTAGATACCTACTCTGAAGATTTCTTCCGGCTGCGCATCCCCAAAGACAAGTTGGATAAGTTCGTAGCAGAAAAAGATTTCTTAAGTAAGAAAAGTCAGCAGATATACTCTGCACAAGTCATGTAATATGGATTCGGGAATCCATATTGCAACCCTTCAGCTCCCTTACAGATAAAATTTCTGCTTAGTTAGTGCTGAATCTCAGAAGAGTCCCCTACCTTTGCGCTCCGCAAATTTAAACCGAACGATTTCTCTTTAGCGATGGCTAACCATAAAGCAACCAAGAAAGACGCACGTCAGGCCCAGAAACGCCGTGAGCGCAACCGCTATTACGGCAAGACTACCCGCAATGCTATCCGCAAACTGCTGGCTACTACAGATGCATCTGCTGCTGGTCAGGAACTGCCCAATGTTATTTCAATGATTGACAAACTCGCCAAACGCAATGTCATTCATAAAAACAAAGCAGCCAACCTTAAGAGCGCTCTGACTAAGAAGCTCTCCGCCCCCGCCCAGGCTTAATCCTGCTACATCAAAAATATCTGAGGCTGCCTCCTGGCGGCCTTTTTTCGTTTGCCTGCTTGCCCCATCCCGTACATTTGCGGCCTAAATTTTTCTGGTTCATGGCAATACAGGGATATCCGCACAGCGCCGCTACGCGCTTCATGAAATACGTGACCATTGATACACAAAGCGACCCCACTTCTCCCAGCCAGCCTTCCACGGGAAAGCAAAAGAACCTAAGCCAATTATTGGTGCAGGAATTGCATCAAATCGGCATTACCGATGCGGCATTGGATGAGCATGGCTATGTGTATGCCACCGTCCCGGCTACTGTCCCGGAACCGGTTCCTGTACTTTGTTTCTGTGCACATGTGGACACCGCGCCAGACTGTAGTGGTACGAACGTGAAGCCCTTACTGCATCATCAATACGATGGTAAAGACATCATCTTGCCCGATGACCCGACCATTATCCTCTCTGCGAGCCAACATCCTTATCTCAAAGAACGAATTGGTGATGATCTTATAACAGCTTCTGGCCTAACTCTGCTGGGGGCTGATGACAAGGCTGGCGTCGCCATCATCATGGATTTGGCTGCCTATCTGATGGCACATCCCGAAATCAAACACGGTAAAATCCGCATCCTCTTTACTCCGGATGAAGAAATTGGCCGGGGGGTACAGGCGGTGGACATGAATCGGCTGGGTGCCGATTTTGGCTACACTCTGGATGGCGGTGAACGAGGACATCTGGAAGGTGAGTCTTTCTCTGCCGATGCGGTTGTCGTCTCCTTTCAAGGTGTCAGTGCGCACCCAGGCTATGCAAAAGATAAGCTCGTCAACGCTATCAAGGTGGCTGCTCATTTCGTGGATCTGCTGCCCAAAGATTCTTGGGCGCCGGAACGCACCGAAGGACGTGAAGGTTTTGTTCATCCTACTTCCATACAAGGCAGCCTGGAAAATGCAACCGTTGAATTTATCATCCGAGATTTCGACACCGCCATGCTGGCCCAATATGAGGATCGTCTTCGCGGATTGGTGGACGAAGCATTACAAGCATTCCCTGGAGCACAAGCAAAGTTTGAAGTAAAAGAACAGTACCGCAACATGCGTGAAGTGCTGGACAAGCACCCACAGGTGATGAAACATGCCGAGGAAGCTTATCGCAGGGCCGGCATTGAGGCACAACGTATTTCCATCCGGGGTGGTACCGATGGCTCCCGCCTTTCTTTCATGGGCTTACCCTGCCCTAATCTTTTCACAGGGGAAATGGGAATCCATTCCCGCCAGGAGTATGTAAGTGTGCAAGACATGGAAAAGGCCGTAGAAATTCTGGTTCAGCTTGCACAAGTCTGGGCGGGACATTAATCCTGAATAGCCTTCCTGTCGTTCATATTTTTTATTGGAATCATGAATTCTCAACTCAAAACTATCCTCCTCACAGTAGCCTCCGTTTCGCTGTTCGTCATCGCATTGGTGGAACTGAGCGGGGTCAGCAGCACAGCCTTGTTTAATAAGTATGGAATTGGTAATGGCGGCAACCATCAGCATCTGCCTGAACCGGCTGTGGACCCACGCGTTCAGCAAGCTGAAGCCATGCCCAAGACGATTATTTCTTTTGAAGACACGAAACATTCTTTCGGAAAAATCAAAGAAGGCGACATCGTACGATATGCCTACCGATTCCGTAATGACGGCAAAGAGCCCCTGCTCATCAGCCGAGCTGAAGCTTCTTGCGGCTGCACGGTGCCTTCTTACCCAAAAGAACCCATCCCACCCGGAGGCAGCGGTGAAATCGTGGTGCAATTCAACAGCCACAACCGGCACGGGCATCAGCAGAAAAATGTAATCATCTGGAGCAATGGCCAACTCGAGAAAATGAGTATAGGTTTCGACGCGGATGTTGAGTAGGCTACCTGGGGCAGCATTGAGGTAAAGGCAAATTTTTTCCCCAATTGCTCATGCCCTAAAAAGAACACCAATAAAACCATTCAGAAACTTGTCCGCCCTCATCCAGCCATCAGAAAGGCCCAGTCTCTTGCAGCAAATAGGGCATTATTTATCGCTGATTAAGTTTAGTCATACAGTTTTCGCACTGCCCTTTGCCCTGATTGGCTTTGTGCTGGGAATGCTGGAGCGCGGGCATGGCTGGCCCTGGGTGATTTTTCTGAAAATGTTGCTTTGCATGGTGCTGGCCCGGAGCGCAGCTATGGCGTTCAACCGCTGGCTCGATAGGCATTATGATGCACGAAACCCCCGCACGGCAAGCCGCGAAATACCTGCCGGTATTGTCAAGCCGGGCCATGCCTTACTCTTTACGATGGTGTGTTGCCTTCTCTTTATGGCAGTGACCGCAACTATTAACCGCCTCGTGTTTTTTCTGTCGCCGGTTGCACTCTTCGTCATCCTTTTTTACAGCTACACCAAGCGCTTCACCTCGCTCTGCCATCTGGTTCTGGGCCTGGGCCTCTCGCTCGCTCCCATTGGCGCCTTCCTCTGCCTGCATCCGGTGTTTAGCGGATTGCCGTTGATGTTTTCAGGAATGGTGCTCACCTGGGTTGGCGGCTTCGACATTATCTACGCCTTGCAAGATGTAGCGTTCGACCGCAGCCAGCAATTGCATTCCATCCCGGCTCGCTTAGGCTTGAAGGGTGCCCTGATAGCTTCTTCCCTGCTGCATCTCATCACGGCAGCACTGGTGCTGATAGCTGGCTTTTATGGAGACTTTCATTTCGTGTATTGGCTGGGTGCCGGCATTTTCACAGGCCTGCTGCTCTACCAGCACCTCATTGTGAAAACGCATGATCTAAGTCGGGTGAACATGGCTTTTGCCAATACCAACGGACTGGCATCAATCTTATTTGCCGTCTTTACTATTTCCGCTTTACTACTTTCTTTTTAGTTATGAAAATTGCCTTGATTGGATATGGCAAAATGGGCCATGCTATTGAGCGAATTGCGGCTTCCCGAGGGCATGAAACAGTACTTAAAATCACTTCTTCCAATCAGGAAGATTTTTTTGAAAAGAATCTTCGAACTGCCGATGTCGCCATCGAATTTACCCGACCAGAAGCTGCACTGGCCAATGTGTTGCGATGCCTCGATGCCCACTTGCCTGTTGTATGCGGCACCACCGGATGGAATGAATTGCTGCCCTTGGCAAATGCCCGTGCAAACGAACGGAACACAGCATTCCTGCAAGCTTCCAATTTCAGTATAGGAGTCAATATTTTCTTTGAAATCAATCGCCGGCTGGCGCAATTGATGCAGGGACAGCCCTCCTATCAGGTGCATCTGGAAGAGGTTCACCACCTTCAGAAAAAAGACAAGCCTAGTGGCACAGCCATCAGCCTTGCGGAACAAATTCTAAAAGAGAATCCGAACATTCAGGGCTGGGCACTTGCCGAACAGGCCGGGCCACATCAATTGCCCATCACCGCATTGCGCGAAGAAGGCGTGCCGGGCACACACAAGGTTTCCTGGGCTTCGGAGGTGGACACGATAGACATTACCCATACAGCACACAGCCGCGATGGCTTTGCATTAGGCGCGGTGCTGGCAGCCGAATTTTTAATTGGGAAATCAGGCATATTCCACATGAAGGATGTGCTGGCTGGAAGCGGGGTGTAATGCAGGTTTTTTTGCTTTTCCTTTAAAAATGCAAATCATTCCGGCACGGCGTTTTCTCTCTCCAAATGCAAGGAAGGTTCCTGAAGCTGATTCAGTAAAAGGCCTTCCGGATGGCCATGAAAACGGATGCACTTGCTTTTTGGGAATGGTTTAAACAAAACCAACTCGCTTACCTGGAGCTTGATGAACAATCCGAAGCCGACAAAGAATCGCTACTCCGGGAATTGCTGTGTCGGCTACAATCTTATTGTGAGGCTTTGAGCTTTGAAATAGGAGGCAGCTTTCATGGCAAGAAAGAATTTATCATCACAGCCGAAGGAGATTCCAAATTCTTCGAAACAGTGCATACGCTCATTCAAGCAGCACCCCGGCTGAGCAATTGGAAATTCATTGCACTCGTGCCCCCGCGGGGTGCGCAATTTGAGTTTGGCTTTGAAGACTTCACACTAAAAGCGGATGACATCTGGTTTATGCCTTTGAAAGACCGTGCGCACCCGGAGATTGTAGCCATCAAAGTCTGTACAACCTTTTACGACCGACTCAAAGACCTCGAATGGTTGCGCCCCGCGATGTACAAGATCCTGGCTTGTATTCTAGGCGAAAAAACCTTTGCCCTCGACCTGCACTATGTGGATTTAGGCGCATTGCCTCCCTTGCCCGCCAAAGAAGGAATGATCCAAATCACACAACTACCCAAATACATTGATTGGAAGAAAAACCTGCATCAGGCAATGATTGCACTGAATTAAACGGCATTCAAATCCGGAAGAAGTCGTTCAAAGGTTCTGGTCAAAGTAGTTGGTGATTTTCTGCATCAGGTGTACTCTGTCTTTGCCTCGGACGTTGTGTTCATATCCCGGATACACGAAGTAATCCATCTGTATTCCTGCATCCACGCAGGCCTTTACAAACCGGATACTGTGTTGCCAAACTACAGTTGCATCCTGCGTGCCATGGATGACGAGCAGCTTGCCTTTTAAGTTTTTGACTTTGTCGTAGAGAGCGCTCTCCTTGTATCCTTCGGGGTTTTGTTCGGGGGTGTCCATGTAGCGTTCGCCATACATCACTTCATACATGCTCCAGTCCATCACCGGGCCGCCGGCCACAGCCACTTTGAAAACGCCGGGATGGCGCAGCATGAGACTGGTCGTCATAAAACCGCCAAAGCTCCAGCCATGCACACCCATGCGTGTAGAATCCACAAACGGCATGGATTTCAGCAGGGCAACGCCTCTGAGTTGGTCGTCCATTTCGTGGGTGCCCAGATGCCGGAAGATGACTTGTTCAAATTGCAGCCCACGGTTGGAAGAGCCACGACCGTCCATCGTCCAGACCACATAGCCATGCTGTGCGAGGTATTCGTACCACAGGTTGCCGCTGGCCGGAAAACTGTTTCGGATGAGTTGCACATGTGGCCCATTGTAGAGATATACGATGACCGGATATTTTTTGTTGGGGTCGAAATGAGTAGGCAGGATGAGTTTGCCATAGAGGGTAGTTTTGCCGTCAGCAGCCAGCAGCGTTGTGTCTATGATGCGGGGCCTTTCGAAATCCGCAAGTGGATTGGGTGCATCAGCCAGTAGCTCCAAAGAAGTCCCGTCTGTAGCACGAATGACTGCCTTTCTGGGTAGGGTCTCGGAGCTGAAAACATCGAACGCATAAGCCCCGTCTTCACTGAGCAGGTAGTTGTGCGTGCCTGGCCCGGAGTCGAGGCGGCGGAGTTTTCCATTTTCCCAATTCACGGCATAGCCGTGTTTTTCCAATGGAGATTCTTTGGCGGAGGTGAAGATTATTTCTTTCCGTGAAGCGTGGAAGCCTAGTAAATCATTCACGACATAAGGGCCGGGTGTGAGGCAGCGCATTTGGTTGTGCTCCATGTCGCAAAGCCATAGATGCATGTATCCGTCACGCTGGCTCCACCAGATAAATTTTGTGTTGCTGCCCGGCAGGAAGGCTAAGGGATGCTGTGGCTCCACGTATTTGTCGTCCTGTTCTTGCAGCAGGGTTTTTACTTTCTTTCCTGTTTGGGCATCATATTGGTTTAGCCAAAGGTGGTTTTGATCGCGGTTGAGGATGGCGATATAGATGTAGCGTTCATCCGGGCTCCAGGTGACGCAGGTGAGGTATTGGTCTTTGGGGCCTTCAGTCTGTATAGGTGTTGTCGTTCCGCTGGCCGGGTCATAGACTTGCAGGGTCACCTGGTGGGATGTACGGCCCGCAAAGGGATACTTGATATTGGTGTTTTTAGCAGGCACCGGCGCCCAGTCAATGATGGGATAATCTTCTACCATCGTCTGATCCATCCGGTAATAGGCAAGCAGCCTGCCCTTTGGGGAAAAGAATATCCCTTTTTCAATGCCAAATTCATTACGGTGCACGGCTTGACCGCTGATGATGTTGATGTCTTTATCTGCGGTGATGGCATGGGGTGCTTCACCCTTGCGCCCAAACCATAGGTTATTGTCCAGGGTAAAGGCGTATGCCTGGCCGCCCGGGGCAAACTCCAGGTTTGCATAACCTTTCTGCAGCACCGCCTGCACATTGCTTGCCGCTGTTGTGGCATTCAGATTTCCGTCAAAGAACTTCAGGGTATCGCCGCTCAGGGTATAACCTGAATGCTGCGACAGCCATTGAAAGCCCTTCTGAGCATATATGGCTTGTCCATACACGGAGGCGTGTTGCTTGTTGTCGGCATTAAATATTTCTGCGGTACCAGCAGGGTTGCGGAAAAACAATTCGTGTGTCCCCGGACGCCATGCCTGCCCCTTGATGCTCTTCGGTGCGAGCGTGGTGGCCATCCCATTGGTCGCTTCGGCCATGGTGTATTGCCGGTGTTGCGCGCATACAGGCGACAGAAACAAAGAGGCAGCAAATGCGGATAACAACAATCGTTTCATAAGGCGCGGGGAAGTATTTTTTTGAAAGCAGCAAATGTAAATCGGCCTCTGGCATTCGTTTTTTAAAGGCAAGGTGCCTGGCAGTAGCGGCTGGTAAAAAGGATTTTTTGGAATCAGGTGCTTCTACGAAAGGTGCTAAACTGCGACAGCCTATTTTCATCTTCGTCTATGCGGCTTCGAATTTTCCTCTTGCTGTTCTTGTTTCCTCTGGTCAGTGCGGCCCAACGAAACACACCGCAATACATCTCCTATTTCGACACAGATTCTTTTTGGAATGCCCTCGTGCGGGTGCCTACCCTTGCCGCCCATGAAGACTGTCGTACAGCACCTGCCGTAGTCGTGGTGAGCAATCGTAAACCGGAGCCCGGGCAAATACGGTTTATGAGCCAGGACCGGGATGGGGATAGCCTTCACTACTTTTTTATTACTACGGAGCAAGGGCAATGGCATTTGTCAGGGGTGCCGGATTTACGCCGGGCTGTGACGCTCATGCGCTGTGAGCCTCATCGTCGGAATCGGGACTGGGTAGTCTATACCGAAGGGATGGGGAAGTTGTTTACATCCGATATCAACCGTGCTTTTAGCATGGCCCGGCAGTATGACCTGAATGTGTTGCTGCTCGACTATCCCAGCATCCACAAAGGGTTGAGCAGCCTCAAAAATTTCAAGTTTGCCAGGCGAAATGCACAGCTTGCCGGCTCGGACTTTTTACCGGTGCTGGATAGCATGCTCCGGTTTCGTGAGGCGGGCATTCTCGGGGAAGGAAGACTTACATTATTCTACCACAGCTTAGGCAATCAGGCCTTACGTATGCTGGCGAAGAGTGCTTCTCTATCACGCATCAACAACAAGTTGTGGGTTGATAATCTCATCTTGAATGCGCCCTGTGTGCCTCGACGCGGTGCCACCCGGTGGATGAGCCGTATTGCTTTTGCGAAGCACTTGTACGTGTTTTACAATTCACATGATGCTACTTTGAAGTGGGCACGTTTAGCCAGCTTTCACGGCATCCTTGGTGAGCGACCTGTGCCGCCTTTGTGCAAGCGGGCCCAGTATGTCAACTTTCATTTGCTCTGCGGGGGTGGGCACAGCAATTTCCTGAGCCTGCGCGGCCGGCAGCCGGCCATGCCCGAAGCCGTAGATTATTATCGGGTAGTGCTGCACGGCAAAGTGCCGAACCCAAAAGAGTTCACGAACCTGAAGCCCAGCCGTTTCCATAGAATCGGCTTCGACATCTGGCCGCAGTTTTAGCAGGTTCTTTCCCCTGCCAATACACTCAACAAGACCGGACAATCTTCAGACATTATTTTTGCTGCCACATTTATGAACGCCTTTCTGCTTTACATAGACCCCGGCACCGGCAGCCTGCTGCTCCAGTTTCTGATAGGTTTAGCCCTCGGCGTTTCTATGTTTTTCAAAGCCATTCGCTACAAAATCCGCTCGTTGTTCGGGCGTAAGAAGGAATCGGAATGATGGTTGCCTCTGACAGCAAGCGGCATCCGGCTTCCTACCGGGACCCCTGCGGATTTGTCTTTCGCCATTCCGGTATTATCTATCGTGCGGTCTTACCTGCCGGGCTTGAAGGTTATGAATTGCTTATGCAGTCCGGGCTGTATGCACAGCTACATCAGCAGGGCCGGATTATTGGACATGAAGCGCTGAGCGGAAACGAGCTGATGCCAGGAGCACCCCAAATCCTAAAGCCACAGCAGCTACCCTTCTGGAGCTATCCTTATGAATGGAGCTTTCATCAATTGCAAGTTGCAGCCCTGCACACACTTGGCCTGGTGCGCAGTGGCCTTGAGTTTGGCTTGATGCTGAAGGATGCCAACGCAAACAACATCCAGTTTCTTGGAAGCAGACCCATACTGATTGACAGCCTCTCCTTTGAGCGTTATGAAGACGGGAAGCCCTGGCTCGCTTTCCGGCAATTCTGCGAGCATTTTTTATACCCACTGCTGTTGTTCCAAAGGTTCCCCGAACTGTCGCCTGCCTTCCTCATGGCCTATCCGGATGGAATATCTGCCCGGCTCACAGCATCAATGCTGCCCTGGAAATGCAGGCTGAGCTGGAATCATCAGCTCTATGTATTCCTGGCTGCTGCCTTGTCTAAAAAAACGGGCACATCACAAAAAGTGATTCGGATTTCCAAAGGAAAGATTCTGCAAAATGTGGCACAGCTTGAGGGTTTTATCAAGAGCCTGAAGCCCCGCAGCCAAAAGGCTGTTTGGAGCAATTATTATCAGGAAAGCATCCTGAGTGCCGGTTATCTGGAAAGTAAACGGCAGGCTGTGGAGCAGATCCTGAGCGAGCTCAAGCCAGAACGTGTAGTAGATGCAGGTTGCAATACCGGAAACTTCAGCTTCCTGGCATCAGAGTATGCTCAGGAGGTGATTGCCTTCGATGCCGATGCAGCTTCGGTAGATCTATTGTTTCAGGAATTACGCCTATCAAAATCGGAGCGCATACAGGTGTTGGTAGCTGGCTTGACAAACCCGACGCCGGCTCTGGGCTGGGCTCTTGCTGAGCGAAGCTCCCTTCCGGAACGATTGCAAGGCAATCTGGTTCTGGCCCTGGCCCTGATACATCATCTGGCAATAGGCAGCAATGTGCCCCTGCCGTACCTCCCGGAGTTGTTTTTTGGCATGACGCAACAGTGGCTGCTGATTGAGTTTGTCCCGAAGCAAGACCCCAAAACACAACTATTGTTGCAGGCTCGGGAAGACATTTTTCCGGACTATAACCTGGAGGCTTTTGAAGCTGCATTCGCAAAGCATTTTCAAATTGAAAAGAAAATGCTCTTGCCGCATTCGGAGCGGGTGTTGTACCTGATGAAGCGGTATTAATTCAAACCTTATCCTTCTTGTAGCTACTTGGAGAGAGGATGAGGAAATGACTGTTATTTAGCTTGTCTTGCAGGAGACGATGCACATCCACATTCGTACAGCTTCCGGGCAAAGAAGGTTATTCTCAATCGGGGGAATTACCGGTTCTCAGGTAGCCGAAATAATCAGCATGTGCCTTTGGTTTCTGGGGGGTTCCAAAAGAAGAGGACGTCTTTTCAGTGATATTTCTTTATCAGAATGATCCAGGGCTATGGAAGCAATTAGTTAGGCTTCAAAGTCAGTGGGTAACTATGGTTCGGCAACAAAGGATAATGAGTGCTGCAGATTTTATTCAGCACAATGCGAAACACATTCACATTCGTAAAGCTATCCGGCAGGCTGCTGTAGTTTTTGTCCGGGAAATAAAGAGCGCTCATGTTTCGGAAGTATTCTGAATGGCGGTCATCTTCATATAAATGTTGCCGGTAGCCGTGGTCGCCCAGCACGATGATACACGCCTTCGGGTCTTGTGCTTGAATGCTGTCAATCATCAAACGCAACTTTTTATTCGTGTGCGTCACATTGTAGCCGTAATACTTCGGTTCATCCACCGGTTGGATTGCCTCAATGCGTTCTTGAGTCATTAGCCGGTCGTCACGGTCATAGTAATAAGTATTGTGCGGCATGAAAAAATGAGCATATACAAATCGGGGTTGTTGTTCTTTAAGCCGGGCTTCCCGAAACACAAATTGTACTCCTTCCTGATTGTAGTTGTCCATCCGATAGAAAGGTAGGAAGCGGTACGTTGGGTCTTCTTTGATCGCAGTTCGGTGTTTCAGGTAAGGCCAATAATTGACCCGGAGAGCATGAAAAAACGAGTTGACGGTAAGGAGCCTCCATTTATTGAGCCGCAATTCAGGAATGTATTCCGGAGCCTCGGTATCCACCTGAAAAATAGAATGGCAGCGAATCGCGTAACCGGCATGTTTCAGGACCTGCGTCAGCCTTGGTTGCTCCATGGCTACGATGCTGCGTTGCATGTCTTGTTCGCTGGCCAGGTTGTGGGCCTTACTGAAATTCCTGAAATAGTCCAGGTTGAACAGGGAAGCCATGGAAAATTCCGTCCAGCAGTAATTGGAGCGGCTGTTTTCATTCACAAAAAAGCCCTTTGCTTTCAGGAAAGAATCCATTGTCGAATTGTCGTAATCCCATTTTTCCTTCAGCACAGACGTGGAGGAATATTCATCAAACAGCAGCAGGTATATGTTGGAGCCGGCGCGGGCAGAGCGGTCCGTGGCCTGTTCTGAAGTAGCATGAAAAAATAGCCCCGGTGAAAGACTTCTTTGAATAGAATAATAGCCTATCAAACCCAGCTCTACCACCACAAACACGAGAAATAACGTGTTGAGATAATACAATAAGGCCGAAGCCGCTACAGGGCGCAGCTTGCGCAGCAACAAACAGAGGGATGTGATGACCAACAGGAAGCCCAGAAAAATGAACGGCAGGTAGCGATAGTTCTCGCCCGAGTGAAACAACCGATAAAGCGGGTTTAATATCCGATGCCAGGCCAGCAACAAGACCAGCAACAACAGCGTGGCTACCGCAGCAGACAGGCGATTTCGAAAAACCTTACGCAGCAGGAAATAAAGCAGCAGGGCAGGAATCGTCCAAAGAGCAGCGACCCATATTACATCCCAGGCAGGGACTGCACCGAAATAGTACCGGGCAATGCGCAAGACAAAAAACAGTGGGAATAAAAAAGGGAACAATACCCATTGCCTCAACACCTGTTGGAACGTTCCTTTTGATGAAGGAACCTGAGGAAGACTTGCAGACATAACCGATAACAAAAGAGAGGTCCAAAATAGCAGGAGCCGGGCTGGCAAATCAGCACTGCATAAAAGCCAAAAATCGCCACAATTGGCAGCACTATGCCGGAATGACTTTATTTTTCCCCCGGCCAGGTTTTTGTCTTCAAGGTGGCAATGCCCACAGTGGCAAGCCCTGAGGATCATCTGTCCACATCATCTTTTAATAAACAAAACTCCCGGCCTAAAGCCTGAGACACCATGGATCAAAACGAATTTCGCAAGTATGCCGTAGGCCATCTCGGCATGAGCGGCCATACAATGGATGACTACATCCGCCAGAACAACGCACGCATCCACAACCCTACCGGCCTCACACCTTACATCATCGAAGAACGCCCGCTCAATGTGGCGCAGATGGATGTATTCAGCCGGCTGATGATGGACCGTATCATCTTCCTCGGCACCGGTATTGACGACCAGGTAGCCAATATCGTCACCGCCCAACTCTTGTTTCTGGAAAGTGCCGACCGTACCCGCGACGTACAGATGTATATCAACTCACCCGGCGGCTCTGTATATGCCGGCCTGGGCGTGTACGACACCATGCAAATCATCAACCCCGATGTGAGTACCATCTGCACCGGCATTGCCGCCTCCATGGCCGCCGTGCTGATGTGTGCCGGCACCAAGGGGAAACGTACTGCCCTGCGCCACAGCCGCATCATGCTGCACCAACCTTCTTCTGCCATCGGTGGCCAGGCGACCGACATCGAAATCACCGTGAAAGAAATCCGCCGCATCAAGCAAAACCTCTACACCATCCTCTCCGAACACACCGGCAAGGACATCGAACGGGTGGCGGAAGACTGCGACCGCGACTACTGGATGCTGGCAGAAGAAGCCAAAGAATATGGTATGGTGGACGAAGTGCTGCTGGTGAACCCCAAAAAGCAACATCCTAATTCCTAAACCCGGCAAGCACCTCTCATTCAGCAAACTCAAAAAAAGGAATCCCGCATCATGAATTTTCAAGAGCCCTTTCAGGCAAACCTATATCCCGCTACACCGGCTTCTTTTTCAAAAAAAGGCTGGCCGCTGAACCCACACAAGAATGAGGACGAACCCGATGAAGACGACGAACCAAATGAAGTAACCAAGCACTCGCCCGTTGGCATGTGGGCCCGTAAGAGCGATGAACTGTTTTTCAACAACCGCGCCGTCTATCTCTGGGGGCCTGTGGACGACCGCTCCGCCAAGGATGTAGTCAACAGGTTGCTCCTGCTCGATGCCGACAAGCCCGGCGAAGAAATCAAATTCTTCATCAACTCACCCGGCGGCGTTGTCACCAGCGGCATGGTCATCTACGATGTGATGCAGATGATAGCCTCGCCCGTGTCCACCATCTGCATGGGCCTGGCTGCCTCTATGGGCTCCATCTTGCTGGTGGGAGGAGCAAAAGGCAAACGCTACATCTTCCCCCATGGCGAAGTGATGATTCACCAGCCCCTAATAGGAGGATATGTGCAAGGCGTGAGTGCCGACCTGGAGATTCATGCAGCTCAAATTCACAAAACCAAAGAAATCAGCGCCCACATCATAGCCAACGGCACCGGACAGACCTTTGACCGGGTGTTGCGCGACCTCGAGCGCGACTACTGGATGGATGCAAAACAAGCCCTGGAATACGGCATCGTAGATGCACTCTGGGAGCCGAAGAAGAAGAAAAAGTGATGGTGTCAGCCCGATCCAAACCTACTTTCTCAGATTGCGGGTGTCAGGCCCGATCCTCTAAACCAAGCTGCCCCATCATCCGGGGCAGCTTTTTTTAGTCGGCTGCTGTGCACAGCCCGGCATCCGTTGCGTCGCACCCTTCAGCAAAATTTCACAGCTCATCTCTTCCCGGAATACGAAGGAGACCAATTAGCAATGCGGCATTCCCCTGAGAAAGCTTGGGTGACTTCCAGCGCCTTGCTGCTTAGGGTCTATCCTCCAAACCCACACCATGCTGCTTAGCGAAAGGGAAGCCGTATTTTTGCAAAAGTTTTGCGGTAGAAATGCCAATAAAATGCTAACACACACACTCACATGCTAGAAGCGGCGAAAAAAAGCACCATGAACCGACAGGAAATTATCACCCGTATCAACACTTTTTTAGAAGAAGACTTTGAAGCAGACCCGAAAGGACTGCAACCAGAAGCAGCACTGAAAGAAGCACTCGATTTAGACTCGCTCGACTATATAGACCTGGTCGTAGCTATTGAGCATCACTTTGGCTTTAAAGTGAAGCCCGAAGATTTTCAAACGATGCATACCCTGAACGATTTCTATAGCTACGTTGAGGCCCGCGCCTGAGCCTTTTTTTCGGGCTGTGGGCATGTTGTCCCATTTCGGAACGGAATAGATTAAGAACGCGCCTTCATACATCGAATGCTGCCTTTTTCTGATTTACAGGCCAAAATCCCCAGGGCCCCTAAAGCGGAAAATCGGAAGATGTCTGCCCTTAAATAAAACCGGAAAACAGCAGCTCAATCTGCACCGCTATGCTAACAGATGAACAGCAAGACTCCACGGAAGCATGGGCCGGACGTTCGCGGGGGACGAGCATCGGCTATCGCATCTTTATTGAATTATTGCGTAGAGCAGGGCTCCGCGCCGCTTATGCCCTCCTCCGCCCCGTAGGCTTGTACTACCGGGTGTTTGCAAAGTCGGCTACGGCCCCCTTGCGTTACCTCTATGAGCAACGCCTGGGTTTTCCCAAAGCAAAAAGCCAAAGGCTCATCCGCAGGAATATCTACTTCTTCGGCCAGACCCTGATAGACAAAATCGCCGTGTTGACAGGGGCGGCAGGAAAGCTGAGCTTCACCCACGAAGGTGTACACCATCTGGAGCAACTGGCTGCCAGCGGCACCGGCGGGCTGGTGGTATCGGCCCATCTCGGCAACTGGGAGATTGCCGGGCATATGCTCAAGCGGGTGAATGCCCGAATTCATGTGCTGATGTATGACGGGGAAGCAGAACAACTGAAAGCCCTCATGACCCGGTATGACCAGCAGCGGTCGTTCAACATCATCTACCTCCGCGAGGACCTCAGCCATGTTTATGAAATGGCCGCAGCGCTCCGGCGAGGTGAATTAATTTGCCTCCACGCAGACCGGTTCCGGCCCGGCAACCGGACATTCATACATCCGTTTTTAGGGGAGGATGCTCATTTCCCGGCAGGACCTTTCCTGCTTGCTTCCAAGCTCCGGGCGCCCGTCTGCTTTGTATTTGCACTAAAAGAAACTAATTTCCACTATCACTATAAAAGCTGGGCAGCGAAGACTTATGAAGGCCGTGGCGATATCGGTGCCAGATGTATGCTGGATGACTTCGTAAGGCTTCTGGAACAAGAGTTGCACAGCGCCCCGGATCAGTGGTTTAACTACTACGACTTCTGGCAGGCAAAACCTTGAGAGCTTATGGAAGATATTCTCCAACTGCTGCCGCATCGCCCACCCTTTGTGATGGTGGATTCCATCACGACATATACTGGTGGAGCCAGTGCAGGCTTTACCATTTCTGAAGACAATGTATTGGTTCGAGATGGCTTGTTTAGCGAATCCGGCTTAATCGAAAATATGGCTCAGGCTGCCGGTGCCGGAATGCCCCGGCCGGAAGATGGGAGCGCCCCCTCTGTGGGTTACATTGGGGCGATAAAAGAACTCGCCATTCACAAGCTGCCCGGTGTCGGCACACAGATTCTAACCAAAATCAGCTACCTCAATCAGGTTTTGAACGTACACCTGGCACATGCTGAGGTTCAAGACCCTTCCGGGGAACTCATCGCAAGCTGCGAACTCAAAATATTTTTACAACCCAATTAATCCCCTTTTTTTTATGAAACACACCCTTGGCTTTCTGCTTTTATTCTGCCTGTGCGCCGGCACGCTGTTCGCTCAGAAAAATACCGATGTCGTCCGCTCGGATGAGCCTATAACCTGGCTCGGTCTGGACTTTACCATGTGCCGGTTTATCGGCGATGCCCACCAGTTTAAAGATGCCGGTGAGATTACACCCAATGAAATGCGCGATAAATATTACCCGTCCTGGAACCAGCTTTTCATCAATGAACAGAAGAAATACGATGTAGCCAAGTATGTGCACCGCAGCTCGGTGAACTATGCGACCAATGTGACGGATCAGGCAAACGATAAATCGGGGAAAGATGTATTCAGCAACGACCCCTCCAACTACAGCCGATTGAGCCGAACCGATATTGAAAAGGCGGTCCGGAATTATGACTTCAAAGGAAATAAGGGTATCGGCATGATCATCTTCATCGAAGGCATGAGCAAAGGGAAAGAAGAAGCCAGTGGCTGGATTGCCTTTGTGGACATGGGCAAAAAACAAATCCTGCAAACGGGCCGTGTGACCGGTGATGCCGGCGGCTTTGGATTCCGTAATTATTGGGCAAAGGCATTTTTAAACCTGCTGAAAAAAGCAGACGATATCTGAGTGCTGCCTTGAAAAAGAGCCTGACCCATTCTGCTGAGATAGACGTGAAATTCAGCGAAGCCGATCCTCTGGGTATCGTTTGGCATGGGCATTTCATCCGCTATTTCGAAGATGGCCGCGAAGCCTTTGGTGCCGCCTATGGCCTCCGTTATCTCGACCTGTTCCGTAATGATATTGTGGTGCCGGTCGTGCATATCGAGTGCGACTACCGGAGGATCTTACGCTACGGGCATTCCATCCGCCTGGAGACAACCTTCATAGACACCCCCGCAGCCAAACTCTTGTTCAACTACACCATTACCGACCTGGCTACCCAGGAACATATCGCCTCCGGAAACTCCGTTCAGGTATTTCTGCATCGAAACTCTTTAGACCTGATGCTGAACCTGCCCCCGTTCATGGAAGACTGGAAAAACAAATGGTTGGCTGACTCCTGATACAATTCCGCATTCATGGCTCCTGTCTTTTGCATTGCCAGCAACATATGCTCGCCTATGGGCCTAAGCACGCACGAAGTGTGGAGCCATCTGCAACAAGGCAAAACAGGCCTGCGGCAAATCGAGGATGAATTCCTGTTCCCACGGCCCATCACAGCATCTGCATTTCAGGAAGCTCAATGGCCGGCAATAGAAGAAGATTTGGACAAGCACCTTTCCGCTTTTGAAAAGTTGTGCGTCTTCTCCATCCGGGAGGCGATGAGCCGCTGTGAAGGACTGGAGGCGGGTCGATGCCTGTTCATCTTATCCAGCACCAAAGGGAATATCGAATGGCTGGATGCAGTGCCCGACGAGCGGCTGCGCCTTAGTAGCAGTGCTAGCCTGATTGCACAAGCCTGTGGATTGCCCAAGGTGCACGCCGTCATTTCGCAAGCCTGCATCTCTGGGGTTGCGGCGCTGATTTATGCATTCAGGCGCCTGCAACAAGGTGCCTATGACACGGCCATCATTTGTGGTGCCGACCGGCTCACACCGTTTGTTTTGGCCGGCTTTTCTTCTTTTCAGGCATTGGCTCAGGGCCCCTGCAAACCCTTTGATGTGCTGCGCGATGGCATCAACCTGGGCGAAGCTGCCGCTACGATTGTCCTGTCGCGGAAGGCAGGCGCCATGCCTCTGGCCCTGATGACCGGAGGTGCAAGCAGCAATGATGCCAACCATATTTCTGGCCCCTCGCGCAACGGAGAAGAACTGGCATTGGCCATCCGGATGGCACTGAATGAAAGTGGGATCCAAAGCGACCGGATTGGGGCGATTTCGGCACATGGAACGGCTACCCTATACAATGATGAAATGGAGAGCAAAGCCTTTGCCTTAACGGGTTTGTTGCATGCTCCGCTACACAGCATCAAGGGGTATCTGGGACACACTCTGGGTGCTGCGGGCATGGTCGAATCCGCATTGCTGATTGAAAGCCTGCGCCGTGGAATGACGATTCCTTCTGCCGGTTACGAACACCTGGGCGTGTCGCAGCCAGTAACGGTAAGCACCACTTCGGAGCAAACGGATATCCGTTATGCGCTGAAAACAGCTTCTGGATTTGGAGGCTGTAATGCTGCTGCAGTATTTGCAAAAGCCTGAACTTTTCCAGATAGGCCCTGCGGCACCAACCGTTGGCCTGCGAAATAGCCGGACAGCAGCACAGGCCCCTCCGTGTGCGATTCTGAAACAAGTTCAGAACCGGCTGCAACGAAGCTGCATCAGGAGCCCTCAGGCTGACACAAAAAAATAAGGGTACCCGAAAGCACCTGCTTGAGTTTCCGGGAACGGGCCTGTACGGCTGAGTAGTGTTGGGCTCCCGATGCCCGTAAATAGTTCCTTCTGTAAATTTTCTGCGTAGCTTTTGCGCAGTTCAAAAAAATAGCCCTGTATGAACATACTCGACATCCGCACCATGAATGGCCCTAATTATTGGTCAGTAAGGCGGCATAAGCTCATCGTCATGTTGCTGGACCTCGAAGAGCTGGAGCAAAGGCCCACGAACCTGATTCCGGGATTTCGGGAGCGGCTGCATGCTCTGATGCCCTCTTTGTATGAACATCGCTGTTCGGAGGGTTGCCCGGGAGGTTTTTATATGCGTGTGGATGAAGGCACCTGGATGGGGCATGTTGTGGAGCATATTGCTCTGGAGTTGCAGACCCTTGCAGGAATGGATACCGGCTTTGGCCGTACTCGGGAGGCCGGCGGCTATCCCAAGGGTGTATATCATGTGGTCTTTTCGTACCTCGAGGCCAAAGCGGGCCAGTACACGGCCAAAGCGGCGGTGCGCATTGCTCAGGCTTTGGTAGATGGAGCGGCATACAACCTGGAGGAAGACATACAGAACCTGCGCGAGATCCGGGAAGATGAGCGGCTGGGGCCCTCCACGGGCAGTATTGTAGAAGAAGCGGCCCGGCGCAAGATTCCGTATATCCGCCTGAACAATACTTCGCTGGTGCAGTTGGGTTATGGCTGTAATCAGAAGCGAATCCGGGCCACCATTGCCAGCACCACATCTTCCATTGCCGTGGAGCTGGCTTGCGATAAAGAAGAAACCAAGGGTTTGCTGGAAGCTGCAGAAATCCCAGTGCCTAGGGGCCGTATCGTGCGCTCGCAGGAAGGGCTGAAAGAGGCCATTGACCGGATCGGCTATCCCATAGTCCTCAAGCCGGTAAACGGGAACCACGGAAAAGGAGCGACCACGAATGTGAAGACTTGGGAAGATGCCGTAGTGGCCCTCGATGCGGCCCAGCAATATGGGCGCTCCGTCATCTGCGAAAAGTTTATTGTAGGCCGCGACTTCCGCTGCTTAGTGATCAACTACAAATTTGTAGCGGCGGCCCTGCGCACACCGGCAGCCGTAACCGGCGATGGAAAAAGCAGCATCCGGCAATTGATAGATGCCGTCAACGCAGACCCGAGGCGCGGATATGGCCATGAAAAGGTGCTCACCTCCATCAAGGTGGACGCATTCACAGAAGACATCCTGGCGAAGAAGCAATACACCCTCGATACCATCTTACCCCAAGGCGAAGAACTGTGGCTGAAGCCTACGGCCAACCTCTCTACCGGCGGCACAGCCACTGATGTAACCGATATCGTCCACCCCAGCAATGTCTTCCTCTGTGAGCGTATTGCCCGAATCATCGGCCTAGACATCTGCGGCATTGACATCATGGCACCCGATCTCTCCGTGCCTATTCAGGAAAACGGAGGTGCTATTCTGGAAGTAAATGCCGCACCGGGTTTCCGGATGCACTTAGAACCTACCGAAGGCCTGCCCCGAAATGTAGCCGAGCCGGTCATTGATATGCTATACCCGGCCGGAGCTTCAGCCCGGATTCCCATCATCGCCGTCACGGGAACCAACGGTAAGACAACAACGACCCGCCTAATAGCCCATATCGTCAAACAAATGGGCCATAAAGT
Source organism: Bacteroidota bacterium (assembly GCA_018267625.1). GTDB lineage: Bacteria > Bacteroidota > Bacteroidia > Chitinophagales > Chitinophagaceae > UBA1952. The sequence goes on along the minus strand of JAFDYC010000012.1, from coordinate 28,266 downwards.
GGGTTACACCACTACCGACGGGGTTTACATCCAGAATCAATTGATGGTAAAAGGCGACTGCACAGGACCGGTATCCGCCGAATTTGTGCTGAAAGACCCCACGGTAGATTTTGCTGTGCTGGAAACCGCACGAGGCGGCATGTTGCGTGCCGGCCTGGGCTTTCATAGCTGCGATGTGGCGGTAGTCACCAACGTTGCAGAAGACCATCTGGGCTTAGGCGGCATTGACACCATCGAAAAGCTGGCCCGGCTCAAAAGCACCGTTCCCATGACTGTGCAGCATGAAGGCTATGCCATCCTGAATGCCGAAGATGACCTGGTGTTTAAAATGCGGGAAGAGCTGGATTGTAAAGTGGCTTTATATGCCCTGGACCCAACGAATAAACGCATCCGGGAACATACCGCTAAAGGTGGCCTTGCCGCCGTGTATGAAGCCGGATACATCACCATCATCAAAGGCGGATGGCGGATTCGGGTGGAACATGTGAAGAATATCCCCATCACCTTCGGCGGCATCGCAGAATTCAATGTGGCCAACACGATGGCTGCTGTATTAGCCGTGTATGTCCGCGATTTTAAAATAGAAGACATCAAGCTGGCGCTGCAAACCTTCGTGCCAGGTGCTGCGCTCACACCGGGCCGCATGAACGTGTTCCACTTCAAGAACTACACCGTGATGCTCGACTATGCACACAATACCCATGGCATTCATGCACTGGGCAAAATGATCACACATGTGGATGCTACCTGCCGCGTGGGCATCATTGCCGGTGTGGGCGACCGCCGGGATGAAGACCTGATGAGCCTGGGCGAAGAGAGTGCAAAGATTTTTGATGAAATCATCATCCGCCAGGACAAAAACACCCGTGGCCGCACCGCAGACGACATCATAGATTGGATCATGAAAGGCATCCGGCAGGTAAAGCCAGAGATGAAAGTGCTTACCATCCACAAGGAACGGGAAGCCATTGACCATGCATTAAAGAATGCCCAAAAGGGCTCCTTTATCGTTATCATTTCCGATGTGATACCCGATGCGCTGGAGCAAGTGCGGCAACACAAGGCAGAAGAAGATGCAGCAGGCGTGGCCGTGCTGTAGGGCTGAGAAATTTCTTACGGCCTTGCTAATCACAGGGGCTTTTTCCCTACTGTCTGTCGTTTTTAAGACTTTTGAGGCCTAATGAAAAAAGGCTTAATCGGATTTGTTCTTGCGCTGGGTATCGTCCTGGTGCAAACAGAAGCACTGCGGGCACAATATGTAAGCGATGAAGGTGAGCGGGTGCGCGCTACGGAGTTTGGCGTACTGGCCGGAGGCTCGCTATACTACGGCGACCTGGCGGCTAGCAAGCGCAATTATCTGAAAGAGACTACACCCCATGCGGGTGTTTTCCTTCGTGCTTTCCTGAGCACGCATGCAGCCCTTAGGGGTAATTTTTTTGTGGGTAAGTTGGAAGGTAACGATGGCTGGTATGACGACCCGGCCTGGCGCAAGCACCGCAATTTTAATTTCAACTCGGTACTTCTGGAGGCTTCGCTGATGTTTGAATATGACCTGATGCGGCAGCGTCGTTTGGAACAAGGCAGTGGCTTCGACCTCTACCTGTTTGCCGGCGTGGGCATCTGCTACACAGATCCACAGCGCAATTTCAACAATATGGATTCCGCCTACTTCCCGGCAAATGACCAGGCCATTGCCGGCTATCAGGCAGACTTTACCAAAGACCCAAAGCATGTGGCCTTCGTACTGCCTGTGGGTCTGGGCATCCGGCAACGCCTAAACAAGCACCTGGCTGCCTTTGCCGAACTGGGCTACCACCAGGGCCTGGACGACCGGATTGATGGATTCAGCAATTCTGTCGGTTCCGGAAAATTTGATGCTTATTCCTTCGCCTCGCTGGGCATCGTGATGCGGCTGCACGACCGGTAGGCAAGGCGCCAGCTCAGGGGCACTTGTTGCGAAATTCCTTTTGTAGTCAGCAGGATTTCACTGTCCGGTTTTGCCCGGAAGCCCCCTGGGAGGGGTACATTTTCCCCTTATTCATCCGTGGCCTCCAGTAAGTAGTGATTCAGGCTGCCGCTTTCATTTAAGTCCTTCACCGAGCCGAAACCAATGGCATCCTTCATCTTGCTCTGCTCCACCAGTTCGGTGGCCTTGCGGACGCTGTATTTTCCCCATTTACCCTTGATTTCGTAGAGCACCCTGCGCAGCAGGTCCTGCTTCATGCGCGTGTCGAAGAGGCTGTATTGCAACATCCCTTCCGGCACAAAATCAGACAGCACCACGCCCATCTGCCGCACCCCCTCATGGAATAAGATACCCTGCCGCCCCCCTTCAAAAGCCTGCATGCGCTGCAGGATATAGTGCCGGATTTCCAAGCCATCCTGCACGGCATCGTTGAAGCGTACCGCTGTCTCCCAGCCCGTACCATTTTTATAGCGGATAAAAAAGGCAGCCTGCCGGCAGAACTTGTGTGCGGTGACCAACCGCTGTTCCAGCTTCGTACAGAGCGATACGAGCAGGGCATCCAGCTGCTCCGTCCGGCGGTTGTCCGGTGCTATGGAGCGTGTGGCGCTCATGCTTCGGTATCCATCATTTGTATAAAGGTCCACCTCGCCAAAATGGAGCCGGCTATGCCAGTAATGCCCACCCACACCGCCAAAAGCCTTCCGCAGCAGCGATTCGGAGCTATGCCGCAACTGCAGGGGTGTGGTGATGCCAATCAATTGCAGGCGCCGGGCATTGCGGCTGGCTATGCCCGGCAAATCCGTCAGCGATAGCTGCGCCAGGTGTTCATCTATATTTTCCGGAGTGATCTCTACCAGGCCGTCCGGCTTCTGCAGGTCGGTAGCCAGCTTGGCCAAAAAACTATTGGGTGCAATGCCGATGGAGCAGGTAATACAGGGCCCCAGCACCCGCCGGAAATCAGCTTTAATCCGCAGTGCCAGCGTCTTTCGGTCTGGATATACCAGCCGGTAGCTCGTCAGGTTCATGGCTGCCTCATCAATACTCTTTGGGATGACCTCCATGCAATAGTTCCGCAAGACCTCCATCAGGCGGATATGGACCTCCCGATACAAGACCGGCTGGGCCTGCACGCCGATAAGCTGCGGGCAAAGCTGCCGGGCTTCGTGAAGCCGCATCCCCGTTTTTACCCCAAAGCGCTTTGCCTGTATGGAAGGGGCAATGATGCAGGCAAAGGCATAATCACCGGCCGTGACACCAATCGGGCGGTCGCGGAGCATCGGGTTTTTCTGCTGCTCGCAGGAGGCAAAGAAGCTGTTCATGTCCACATACATCACCACAGCTTCCGGGTTAGGTTTGATAGAATTCGCAGAGTAGCGCATTGCCGTATGTTACTAATAGAGCCAATATGAAGGCTCCAATACTAACAAATTTTCTGCCGTAAGGCCCCTCCTTGTTCCCGGCAATAGCAATCAGTATAGAAACCATTATTGAGTCATCGGGATTTCGCGGTCCGGCAGCGCCCGGACCGCCGTCAACAGGTTCTGAGAGAAGCTTAATATCCACCAGGCCCCGAAACGTACGACCCTGAAACAAGTTCAGGACAAGCTGCAACGAGGCTGCATCCGTGCTCTCCGGACGGTAACAAAAAAACCGATAATAACCTGTATTCGGGCCTGATGATCCTTGCCTGGGAGGGTCTGAATAAGTCCTGGGTATTCCCGCTTTTCTTTCCACGAAATTTGCCGTGATGCAAGATTATTTAGCCGGGCTGAACGCGCAGCAGCGGGAGGCTGTAGAACATATTGACGGGCCTTTGATGATTGTGGCGGGTGCAGGCTCGGGGAAGACCAAGGTGCTCACGATGCGCATTGCACACCTGATTCACCTGGGGGTAGATGCCTTTCATATCCTGGCACTCACCTTCACCAATAAGGCAGCGGGCGAGATGAAGGACCGGGTGGAGCATATCCTCAGTGAGCTGAGCGGCAGCCCGGGCGGGCGCGAGGCCCGTAACCTGTATATCGGCACCTTCCACTCTGTGTTTGCCCGCCTGTTGCGTGCCGAAGCGCAGCGGCTGGGCTACCCCAGCAATTTTACGATCTACGACACCGATGATGCCAAGAGCGTGATTAAAGACATTGTGAAGGAGCTGAACCTGGATGATAAGCACTACAAGCCCTCGTATGTGTATAACCGGATTTCGGCTGCGAAAAACAGCCTCGTGGACCCACTGTCCTACAAGATGCATCCCGAGATTCAGGCCGAAGATGTGCGCAGCAGCCGCCCGATGATCGGGGCAATCTATGAGCGCTATGCCAACCGTTGCCTGCGGAATGGTGCGATGGATTTTGATGACCTGCTTTTCAAAATGTATCAGCTTCTGACGGCCTTCCCGGAAGTGCTGGCCAAGTACCAGCACCGCTTTCGGTACATCCTCATAGACGAGTATCAGGACACCAACACGGCGCAGTATGTCATCATCAAGATGCTGGGTGCCGTGCACGAAAATATCTGCGTGGTAGGCGATGATGCCCAGAGTATCTATTCATTTCGTGGGGCTACGGTGCAGAATATTCTTCAGTTTCAGGACGACTACGAGGATGTGAAAATCGTGAAGCTGGAACAGAACTACCGCTCGACGCAGAGCATCCTCAATGTGGCGAACCAGATTATAGGCAACAATAAAAATCAAATCCCGAAAAACCTTTGGACAGAGAACGGGACAGGTGAAAAAATCAAGCTGGTACGCACCCTCACCGATAATGACGAAGGCCGTTTTGTGGCCGATGCCATCACGGAGATGAAGCTCCGCAACCACTTTCCGAATAAGGATTTTGTGGTGCTCTACCGTACCAATGCACAGAGCCGATCTTTTGAAGAAAGCCTGCGGCGGATGAACATCCCCTACCGGCTTATTGGTGGGGTGTCATTCTACCAGCGCAAAGAAGTGAAAGACTTCCTGGCCTACCTGCGAGTGGTACTCAATCCGCAGGATGAAGAGATGCTGAAGCGTATTATCAACTATCCGGCACGGGGTATTGGCAAGACCAGCATTGATAAGATCCAGCTTGCTTCCGGCCAGAGCGGGAAGAGCTTTTGGGAAGTGCTTCAGTTCCCGGATATGCATGGGATTCGCGGGTCAGGTGTCACGTCCATTGAGCAGTTCGTCATCATGATTAAGGCCTTTCAGACCATGATTGCTCCTGCATCCGGGCAGGGGCAGAATGCCTACGAAATGGCCTTCGCTGTGGGCAAGCAGACAGGTCTGGTTGCCGATTTATACAACGATAAGAGTGTGGAAGGGCTGGCCCGATATGAGAACGTGCAGGAACTGCTCAATTCCATCAAAGAGTTTACGGAAACGCCGGACGAAGAAGGGGAATTAGGCGATAAGAGCCTGGGGGCCTACCTCCAGCAAATCACCCTGCTCACAGATGCCGATGATAAAAACAAGGATGCCGATGCCGTGCGCCTGATGACCATCCACGCCGCTAAGGGCCTGGAGTTTCCCTGTGTGTTTGCCGTTGGGCTGGAAGAAAACCTATTTCCTTCCTCCATGAGCATGTATGACCGGGACGACCTGGAGGAAGAGCGCAGACTGTTTTATGTGGCGGTTACCCGCGCCAAGCTGCATCTCTGGGTGACCTATGCCAACAGCCGCTATCGCTTTGGCAGCTTAGTGCAAAACGACCCCAGCCGGTTCATTGATGAAATACCCGAACCTTATTTAGACCGCAGCTTCACCGGAGCAGCACACCGGGCGCCGGGCCCCTCCGGCTTTTCGGGCAATCCCCTCAATCAGGGTTTTGAACGGATGCCCTCTTTAAAAAAATTGGCGGATAAGCTGGAGCAAAACAAGCGGGCCGCAGCCACGCAACATGCCGCCTCTGCCGATTTTAAACCCGACAACCCGGAGGCCATGCAGGTGGGTATGCAGGTGGAGCATGCCAAGTTCGGTTTCGGTACCATTAAAGCCATTGACGGGAATGCCGCAAACCGGATTGCCACCATTGATTTTGGAGCAGAGCATGGCCTGAAAAAGATCGTCCTGAACTACGCCAAGTTGATGATTCGCCCCTGATTGCTCTGCTGCATCCCTCCGGCTTCAGCCCTGGAATTCCTTAGGCTTTACAACCGTAAAAACCCGGTGGAGATTGAATCCGAAATGAATGCCCCCATCGCTCCAGCTATCGGTAGTCTGGCCGATGAAGCTGCGCTCGCTCAGACCCGTTGAGTTGGAAAACTGAAGTTGGAACACGTGGCCTCCGGTGGTGATGTCTATGCCAATACTGGCGGAGTTTTGGTAGCCCTTCAGGTTAGCACCCGGGAGGGTGTAGAAATATTCAGCCGTGAGGGCAAACAGCTCATTCAGTTTCAGCCGTCCACCAATGCCGAGGGCAAACAGGTCATTGGCATCTTCAGGGTCTCGCACCAGGTTATAATGCACCTGCGTGGGGGAAAGTTGTAGTGAAAAACGATCGCCAAACTTGCGGGCGATGAGCAGTTGATTGCAAAAGCTCATCCGGTTGCTGAAGAAATACGGCGTGCTGGTGTCCGGTGAGGATATGTCATCGCTGCGCAGCATGAGGGTGCCGGCATAGCTCAGCGTGATGGGCATATGGTTGTCGGTAGTCTGCTGCAAAATTTTGATGCGGGTATAGCCATCAAATTCCTTTTGGTAAGTGCTGCGTCCGATGCCCAGTGCAATCCAATTTGTGAGCCCGTATTCGAAGCCGATGCGCGTGACGGCATTGTCCAAACCGAAGAAATTTCTTAGGCCCTGGTTGACCGCGCCGAAACGGTGCAGGATGATGAAATCCAGCTTGCCTGCTTCCAGGTTTTCCACGCTCTGCCCGTTGAGTACCCGGCTGCTTTTAAAGGTAAATTCCACTGCTTCATGCCCCGGGCCGGTGGGATGCAGCCAGGTGATGAGGTCCTGGGCGGGTGTCTTCCGCTTTTGGATGGGTGGGATGTTGTTATCGCCGGCCTGTGCCTGTGATTCCAGATTCAGGCAGCAGCATAATAATGAGGCAGAAAAAAAGTAGAGCAAAGGGCGCATAAGCAGGCAGGAGGTTCTTTAGCGGGGCGACATGGGTGCGGACAAACTGACCTTGATGACTTCAGCAATTTTCTGCGACACGACCGAAGGAATTTTCACCTGATAATCGGCACAGCGCACCATGAAGCTGGCTTCAGCGGTAGGGGCACCGGATTTTACGATCAGGATGCCTGGGGCCCTCACATCCCGGCTCACACCATGGATGCTCAGCTTGCCACGGGCCACCACCGGATACCTACCATCCTTCCGGAAATTGATGGATTTGATATTCTCAATCGTTCCTTTGAAATCCGCATTCGGATAGCGGTCGCTCTCTAGATAGTTTTCATTGAAATGACGCTGCATCAGTGCCTTTTCAAACTGAAAGCTTTTGATGGGGACAATCACCTGAAACAGGCCGCTGGCCAGGTCCAGAACTGCCGCTGCTTCATTGTTGGTGGCTTCAATATTTTCAAAAGGGGTTTCTGAAAAGAAATGCACGCGGGCGGAGCGTGTAATGTATTGTTGGGCAAATGCCGGCACCGCAAACAGGGCGCATGCAAGGCATAGAATGGCTTTTCTCATGTTCGGTTTAATTCTGGCTGAATAGCGGTTCAAACCCTATGCCGGATTAGTTCTGAGGTGCTCCGTTTCCAATCCAAATCCGGATTTGGTCTATCAGGCATTGGGGCAACTGTGCACCCTGATAAGGCATGGGCGTATAATTCCCATTGTGGCTGATGGCGCCGAGTAAGGCCCCGCTTGAGACTGCTTCTTTTACGCCGGTATAGTTTGTGAAATCGTGGCCGCCGGAAGCGGTACCGCCCCCGTGGCAACCTACATAAGCACAGTGTTCGCTGATGATGGGTTGCACCACCTTTGTCCAGGTGACATCAGTCGTATCGCAGGCGGGCTGTAGGTAAAGGTCCCGCTCGTTATCGTAGTAGCAGGCATTTAGTCCGCAAACTATGACGAGGAAAACCAGTCCGCAAAGGAGCGTCAGGAGTCTGCCCATTTAGTTACGAACTACGATGCATTGGTTAAGGACGACATCCGTAGTCTTGCCGGTGCAAAAACCTTTGATGGTTGCTATAGCGCCTTGCGGTACCGTTTGGCCTTTATCGCGCAGCGTAAAAAATACGCCACTCAGCGGGTCTGTGCCGGACATCAGGACGGTGGGGAACCCATCCTGATTAGTACCTACTTTTTCGACCATACCAGTGACCGCTAAAGCCTTGTTCATATAGCTGCCACTTGCTGTCGATTCATTTTGATTGAACGCTGCTGCCAGTGTTTCAGCCTTGATAGGCAGTGCATCGGCTTCTTCAATGTTAACTCCCGGAGAGGCTATGTGATACATAACAGAGCCACCCACAATAGTCACCACCAATACGACGGCGAGCATCACCCAGTACATTTTTTTCATTGTCTTAAATCAATTGATTCTGTTGGTAAATGTACCAAAGCAGAGGTTGGCCAAATGCATTACAACCGTGCCAACAGAGCTTCTGACTTTTTATAGACACGGCAAATTCAGGTATTGACTCGATGCGCTCCCAAGCCTGGCTACCTTGCCCGGAAATTTTTGATTTCAATGACGATTCAACAAGAAAACAACTCAGAAAGAGGCCGGTTTTTTTTAGAAAAAGATGGAAAGACGCTGGCCGAAATGATTTATGTCTGGAAGCAGGAACTGATGGTTATTGAACACACCGAAGTAGATGCTTCCCTGGCCGGGCAGGGTGTAGGAAAGCAATTGGTCAACGCTGCTGTGGATTATGCCCGGGCCCATCACATACGCATCGTTCCGGTGTGCAGCTATGCCAAAAAGGTGCTGGAACGCGGCTCCGAATATGCCGATGTGCTGAAACACTAAACACCCGTTCCCTTCCTGCTTCGATATAAAATTGCGAAGGCCTTGTGAAGCTTTTCCCGGGGCGCCAAAAGCTTCAGGGCCGATACCCAAACCCGATACCTTCGCGGCATGGTTCAAACAGACTATATCCATGTGCCATACGGCAAAGCAGTGTATGGCGATGCCGAAATCGAAGCCGTCAACCGCGTGTTGCGCAGTTCCACCCAGATGGGCCGCCACGTGCGCGACATGGAAGCCCGCGTAGCCGGCCTCTATGCCAAGGAATTTGGCATCATGGTCAATTCCGGTTCCTCTGCGCTATACCTCGCCGCCGAACTGCTGAACCTTCAGCCTGGCGATGAATTCATTACGCCCGCCCTGACCTTCTCCACCACCGTTGCCCCCTTCGTCAAGAAAGGCTGGGTGCCCGCTTATGTGGATGTGGAAGAAGGCACCTACAACACCGACTGGCGCAAGGTGGAAGCACTCATTTCCCCAAAGACCAAAGCCCTCATCATACCCAACCTGATTGGCAATTTGCCTGATTGGCAACGGTTGCGTGAAATCGCCGACAGGCACCAGCTCTTTGTGCTGGAAGACAGTGCTGATACCCTCGGCGCTCAAATTGGCGGTGCTTCTTCTGGTCGCTACACAGACATGAGCACTACTTCATTCTATGGCTCCCACATCATCAACTGCGCGGGTAATGGCGGGATGATTTGTGTAAACGGAGAAGCTTTCTACAATCGCGGCAGGCTGTTGCGCAGTTGGGGGCGCAGCTCTTCACTCTTTGTAGAAAGTGAGGCCATTGAAAATCGGTTCAATGTGGAGGTGGATGGCATTCCCTATGATGCCAAATTCGTTTTCGAAGAGCCTGGTTTCAACATCGAACCTGCCGAACTGGGCGCCGCCTTCGGCCTGGTGCAGCTCGACAACTTAGACTGGAACATTGACACCCGCAGCGAGAACTTCCGCCGTATGAGGGCATTTTTCAGCCAGTGGGAAGAGTTCTTCATCCTGCCCAATCAACTGCCGGATAGCCGCACGGGCTGGCTCGCCTTTGCGGTTACCATTCGCGAAAATGCCCCCTTCATCCGCCGCGACCTGCAAATTTTTTTAGAGAAACGAAACATCCAGACCCGAACCGTCTTTACAGGCAATATCCTGCGTCAGCCGGGCTTTAAAAACATCCCGCACAAGGCTGCCCCGGAAGGCTATCCCGAGGCCGATAAAGTGATGCGCGGCGGCATGTTGCTGGCCTGCCATCATGGGCTCAGCGCGGCGCAAATTGCCCACGTAATGGAGAGCGTGAGCACGTTCATGAAGCGATACTAATCATGCTGCTCTTCCTCCTGATATTACTGCTGCTGGCCCTGCCCAATGCCTTATTGGCGCGAAGAAAAGGACATAGCCCGGTACTCTGGGGCCTGCTCAGCATCCTCGGCTTTTTTGTGGCTTACTTCTTTATCGGCGGCTCTTATTTCGCCCTCGTGTACAAGGGTGCAATGACGGAAGAAGCCGTCACGGCCTGGGTGATGAAGCAGCCCCTTACAGCCCTGCTCATGTTCCTGATGGGCATCGGCGGTGTGTTGTTCGTGCGCTTCATTTTGGAAAGGCGACAGCAGGCTAAAAAGTCATGAAAGCCTTGGTGGGAGCGTGTTTCATCCGATTATTGCACATTCGGCTTTTTTGTTTGTCAGCTTTAGTAACCGGAGGTTGGTAGCGAACGGAAGCCAGAGAACAAAAAAAAATTTGCGAAACAGGAAGTTGAAATTTCATTCCTTTGCGCCCGCCGATTTTTTAAAAGCGGTTTTTCTGCAAAACTCATTTTGCGTTGTTACTACAATGAAAAAAACCTTTCTGCCTCCGGTTATGGCTGCCCATGTTGCAGCCTTGCGTGCCGGCGCTGGTTTTTTCGCCGAACCGATTATGGCTGCGGCTTTTTTCCATGCTCCTTTGCTGAGCCCCATCCGACGTTGATACCGGCAGGTTTGCCGGCAATATTCGTAAGCTGAACGCCGCCTTCTTCCTGAAGCCGGCCTGAAGCCGCTCGCTGCTGTACCCCGCGTGGCAGCACCCTTTCTATTCAATCATTCTTGTTCATCCCAAAAAAGGGAATCATGAACCACACCTTTAGGGTGATGGTAGCGAAGCGCTGCCATACCCGATTTGCGGACGCTATTTGTGATGAAATGGCAGCCTCAGCTAAAGCCAGGGGCACGGGTATCGCTAGGCGTAGCCCAGAATACCTACGGCAAAAAATGGAAGAAGGGAAAGCCGTCATTGCGCTGAATCAGGATGGCGAATGGGCTGGCTTTTGCTATATCGAAACCTGGAGCCACGGCGCGTATGTTGCCAATTCAGGGCTGATTGTGCATCCCAGATTTCGTAAGAGTGGGCTGGCACGAGAAATCAAACAAAAGATTTTCAGGCTGAGTCGTACAAAGTATCCGGAAGCAAAAATCTTCGGACTCACCACCGGGCTGGCGGTCATGAAAATCAATAGTGAGCTGGGCTATGAACCGGTCACGTATTCGGAACTGACGCAGGACGATGCCTTCTGGGATGGCTGCAAGAGCTGCGTGAATTTTCAAACCCTGATGGACAAAGGCCGCAAGAACTGCCTCTGCACAGCCATGCTCTTTGACCCGGCAGCAGTCCGGAAAATATCGCCGAAGCAAGAGTCTTCCCTGCGCTTCATCCTGACCAAAAGATTGCGCCTGTTTCGCAAGCGGAAGCACCAAAAAATAATAACTCTTTCACCCGAAACTGCACTTCATTCTGACTTATGAAAAATATTGTACTCGCCTTCAGCGGCGGATTAGACACCAGCTTTTGCGCCGCCTATCTGCAGCGGCAATGTGGCTACCAGGTGCATGCCGTAACCGTTCAGACCGGTGGTTTCAGCCCGGAAGATTTACAAGCTATTTCCGTGCGGGCGCAGGCGCTTCAGGTAGCTTCTTTTAAAATTCTGGACCTCACACAGCAGTATTACGAACGCTGCATTCGCTTCTTGATTTTCGGAAACGTCCTGAAAAATTCCAGCTATCCGCTCAGTGTGAGTGCCGAGCGAATGTTGCAAGCCATCAGCATTGCTCAGTATGCAAAAGAAATCGGCGCCGATGCCATCTCTCATGGATCCACCGGTGCCGGTAATGACCAGATTCGCTTCGACATGGCTTTTCATGGCCTGCTGCCAGGCATAGACATCATCACGCCGATTCGCGACCTGCGCCTGAGCCGAGAAGCAGAGATTGAATGGCTCAGCAAACAGGGCTTCGACCTGGATTTCAGTAAGGCGCAATACAGCATCAACAAAGGTCTTTGGGGCACATCTGTAGGCGGAAAGGAGACGCTCGGCAGCAAAGAATATTTACCCGAAGCGGCCTGGCCCACACCATGCACAGCAACCACCGCCACAGCGTTGAGTCTTCGTTTTGAAAAAGGAGAACTCTACGCGCTCAATGGCGTAGTAGGAGATCCGGTTACACTGATTCAGCAACTGCAGGCCTTAGCACAACCCTACGGCATTGGCCGAGACATCCATGTGGGCGACACGATTATCGGCATCAAGGGGCGTGTAGGTTTTGAAGCGGCGGCACCTATCATCATCATCAAGGCGCACCACCTGCTCGAGAAGCATACGCTCAGCAAATGGCAACTCTATTGGAAAGAACAACTCGCCGGCTGGTATGGCCATTGGCTACATGAAGGGCAATTCCTCGACCCCACCATGCGGAACATCGAATGCTTTCTGGAAGACACGCAGCATACAGTTTGCGGGACAGTTTTCATCCGTTTAGAGCAAAAACATTTCACGCTTACCGGTATCGAATCGGAGCATGATTTGATGAACCCGCAATTCGGCTCTTATGGTGAAATGAACAACACCTGGGATGGTAACGATGTTCGGGGCTTTGCAAAAATCTTCGGGAATGGAGTTTCCATTTTTCACCGTGTCAACCACAAAAATGACGATGAACTCAAAAATGCAAAGCTCTAAAACTATCCGAGCAGGAGTCGTGGGGGCAGCAGGTTATGCGGGTGGAGAACTGATTCGTCTTTTGCTCAGGCATCCTCAGGCAGAACTTGTCTTCGCACAAAGCCGGAGTAGTGCCGGTAAACCTATCTGCAGCATTCACCAGGACTTGTTGGGCGATACTGAACTTCAATTCTGTGAGGCAATTAATGCAGATGTTGATGTTCTGTTCCTCTGCCTAGGACATGGAGCTGCAAGGCTTTTTCTCGCAGAACACCCGCTTCCGGAGGAACTAAAAATCATTGACCTGTCTCAGGATTTTCGGCTGCATGAGCAAGCTGTCATTGGCTCCAGGCGGTTTGTGTATGGGCTTCCGGAATGGAACCGGGATACCCTAAAACTAGCCGGCAACATTGCTAACCCGGGTTGTTTTGCTACCGCTATTCAACTGGGGCTTCTGCCTCTGGCAGCTCAGGGTTTGCTGGGAACGGTTCACACCACAGGCATCACCGGAAGCACTGGTGCCGGCCAATCGTTTTCTGCGAGTGCCCATTTTAGCTGGCGGGCAGGAAACATCCAGGCCTACAAAACCCTGAAGCATCAGCATGTGGCAGAAGTGCAGCAGACACTCAGCAGCGTATCCGGGCAACAAGAACCGGAAGTTCATTTCGTACCCTGGCGCGGCGATTTTACCCGCGGCATATTCGTCAGCTCCGTTGTGGATTGTGCCTGGCAGGAAGAAGAAATTTTCGGGTTGTACCAGGACTATTATCGGGATGCCTGCTTTACGCACTTCTCCAAAGAGCCTGTTGACATGAAACGTGTGCTGAACACGAACAAGTGCATTATCTCACTCGAAAAATCAGGGAATCAACTTGCTGTGCATTCGGCCCTGGACAACCTTCTTAAGGGCGCTTCCGGACAGGCTTTGCAAAACATGAACCTTCTTTTTGACTTGCCTGAAGATGCTGGCTTGAGGCTGAAAGCTTCCGCTTTTTAATATTCAATCAACGATGAAATTATTCGATGTCTACCCGCTACAAGAGGTACAGATCGCACAAGCAGCAGGCAGCTTTGTGTGGGATGAACACGGGCAACGCTATCTGGATTTATATGGCGGCCATGCCGTGATTTCTATTGGCCATACTCACCCTCATTATGTAGCCCGACTCAACCGGCAACTCGGTAAAATCGGATTCTATTCCAACTCGGTAAAGCTTTCCATTCAGCAAGAGCTGGCAGAACTTTTGGGTGAAGTATCGGGCAAAAAAGAGTTTCAGCTTTTCCTCTGCAATTCGGGAGCGGAAGCCAATGAAAACGCCATGAAGCTGGCTTCTTTTCACACAGGCAGGAAGAAAATAATTGCCTTCACAGGCGCCTTTCATGGCCGCACATCGCTGGCGGTATCTGCTACGGATAATTCCAGCATCATAGCGCCCGTAAATGAGAGTAATCAGGTGCATTTCCTGCCCTTTAATGATGTGGAGGCACTAGAATCCTGGTTTGCTGAAGAGGGTAGTAACACGGCTGCAGTCCTTGTTGAAGGCATTCAGGGAGTGGGCGGTATCCGTGTGGCGACAGATGCATTCCTACAAGCGATTCGCAGGCTTTGCCTGGCTTCCGGAGCCGTGTTTATTGCCGATAGTGTGCAGTGTGGTTACGGGCGTACGGGCCAGTTTTTCTCGCATGATTATTCCGGAGTGCAAGCTGACATCTACTCTGTTGCAAAAGGCATGGGCAATGGCTTTCCGGTTGCGGGTATCTTAATTGCCCCTCACATCAGGCCCTGGCATGGAATGCTCGGCACCACATTTGGCGGTAATCCGCTGGCTTGTGCAGCAGCCTTGGCAGTGTTGGAAGTAATTCAGGAAGAACAACTGATGCAGCAGGCAGCGCAGACAGGCTCCTGGCTCCAGGCACAGCTCCGTTCTTTCCCAGCATTGGAACAGGTTCGTGGCCGGGGATTGATGATCGGCTTTGATGTTCCGGAACATGCCTCTCTACGAAACAACCTGCTCTACAAACACAAAATTTTTACGGGCGCTGCGAAGCCCCAAGTCATTAGGCTGCTGCCGGCGCTCAACCTGAAACCAGAAGATGCGATGCTCTTTCTGGATGCGATCCGGCAGGAATTGCAGCTACAAAAACAAGCAGAACAGGCTTACTGAGTGGAACATCAATAAACACTACAATTCAATGAAGCATTTTTTATCTGTTGAAGACGCAGACAATGTGGACACGCTTTTGGATCAGGCGGCTGCTTACAAGCTGGCCCCACTGAAAGACGCTGCTCTTGGCAAAGGAAAACGCCTGGGCCTGTTGTTTCTGAACCCATCCTTACGCACCCGACTCAGCACCCAGGTGGCCGCATCACAGCTCGGGATGCAAGCCATCGTTTTTGATGTAGGGAAAGAGGGATGGGCGCTGGAGCTGGAAGATGGTGTTGTGATGAATGGCAGCAGTGTCGAACACATCCGGGATGCAGCCCCTGTCTTGGGCAGCTATTTCGACATACTCGCGGTGCGCAGCTTCCCAAGCTTGCAAGATGCTCATCAGGATTACAGCGAGGTACTTTTTCAGCAATTGAAAGCCCATTCCGGAGTGCCCCTGCTCAGCTTGGAAAGCGCAACGCTACATCCCTTACAAAGCTTATCCGATATACTGACCATCCGTGAGGCATGGAAGGAAAATCGCCGCCCCAAAGTGGTGCTGACCTGGGCGCCTCATGTGAAACCACTTCCTCAATGCGTAGCAAATTCTTTTGCGCAATGGATGATTGAATGGGACGCAGCCGACTTTACCATCACCCATCCCGAAGGATATGCTCTTAAAGATTCATTCACTCAGGGAGCACAGATCATTTATGACCAGGAGCAGGCGCTCCATAAGGCCGACTTTGTCTATGTCAAGAATTGGAGCTCCTATGAAGCCTATGGCAGTACGCCAGAAGTGCCTGGAGACTGGATGCTGACGGAAACAAAACTTCGGCAGACGAATCAAGCAAAAGTGATGCACTGCCTGCCGGTACGCCGCAATGTGGAATTGAGCGATTCGGTACTCAACAGCGCGTCAAGTCTGGTTACAGCACAAGCAGCCAACCGGGTATGGGCCGCTCAAGCGGTACTTGCAAACCTTCTGAAATCCATCGCTCATAAATCATGATTACTGTCGTAAAAATTGGTGGCCATGTGTTGGATGCTCCGCATCGGCTGCAAGCGTTTTTAAATGCGTTTGCAGAGTTGGTAGGCCCCAAAATCCTGGTGCATGGCGGTGGGAAAATGGCTACGGCAATTGGTGCCCGATTAGGTATCGAATCGAAGTATGTTGCCGGACGACGTATCACGGACGAAGCCACTTTAGAATTAGTAACGATGGTGTATGCGGGTTTGCTGAATAAGCGGCTGACAGCTTCCCTACAATCCTTGGGCTGCAACGCCCTCGGGATTACCGGAGCAGATGGAAACAGCATTCGGGCTACACGAAGGGCGGTTGCTGAAATTGACTTCGGCTATGTAGGCGATGTTCATGAACGAGGGATTCATGTAAGCTTCCTGCGGGACTTGTTACAAAGAGGAATGGTTCCGGTCATTGCTCCGCTCACGCATGATGGCCAGGGCGGTTTGCTCAACACCAATGCAGACAGCATCACAAAGGTGGTTGCAGCAGCATTGGCTCAGGTAATGCCCACACGCATCATCTACTGTTTTGAAAAGGCAGGTGTGCTCCTCGACCCGAAACAAGACACCACCGTCATGCCCCATATCCATGCGTCGGGTTTCCGAGAACTAATGGCTGCCGGTGCTATTGCCGATGGCATGATTCCAAAACTGAACAATGCCTTCGCTGCTCTTGATGCCGGTGTCCGTACGGTCGTCATTGGCCAGGCAGAAGCTTTATCCCAACTCGTGGCAGGAACCAAAGGCACACAAATCTTATGAGCTCTATGAGCACTCACTCAAACAGCAGCCTTTCAGTTGCCCGGCTCTATGCAGATGCAGTAAGCCTGTTGCGCCAGCTCATTGCTACACCTTCATTCAGCCGTGAAGAGCAAGCTAGTGCCCGGGTATTGCGCCAGTTCATGTCCCGTTTTGGCATGCAGCCCCAGCAAAATGGAAATAATGTCTGGGCAAGATGCCGCCATTTTGATCCATCTAAACCAACGCTCTTGCTCAATTCCCATCATGATGTCGTTCGACCCAATGAGGGATATACACGGGAGCCTTTCGTTCCGGCCATTGAAGATGGAAAATTATTTGGCTTGGGGAGCAATGATGCGGGTGGTTGCCTGGTATCCCTGCTCGCAGCTTTCCGGTATTTCTATCATCAGGAATCGCTGGCCTATAATTTGATTTTTGCTGCTAGTGCAGAAGAAGAAATATCCGGAACAGGAGGGATTACTTCCTTGTTGCCTGTGCTTGGTAGTGTGGACTGTGCCATCGTGGGAGAACCTACGGGCATGAAAATGGCCCTTGCCGAAAAGGGACTGATGGTGCTGGATTGTACGGTGGCGGGGGTAGCCGGCCACGCGGCCCGAACGGAAGGTGTGAATGCGATTTACGAGGCCTTACCGAACCTCGAATGGTTCCGCACATACCGCTTCCCAAAAATTTCTCCGCTATTGGGTGCATGCTGCATGAACGTCTCCGTTATTCAGGCAGGCAAGCTGCACAATATGATACCCGCCGCTTGCCAGTTCACGGTGGACATCCGATTGAATGACTGCTACAGCCACGAAGAGATATTGGCCATCGTGCGCGAGCATACTTCATGCAGCATACAGCCGCGCAGCATGAAGCTGCATGCTACCTGCATCAGCGAATCCCATCCTTTGGTAATCGCAGGAAGCCGATTAGGGAAGCCCTGTTTTGGCTCTGCCACCCTTTCTGACAAGGCCCTGATGCCTTTCCCTGCTTTGAAGATGGGGCCAGGTCTTTCTGAACGCAGCCATGCAGCAGACGAATTCATTTACCTCAGCGAAATAGAATCGGGAATTGCCGATTATATCGCGCTGCTCAAACAATTGCTATGAAGCTTTGGGAAAAATCAGGTGCAGCACATGCAGACAAACTCGTCGAATCGTTCACCACAGGTTCCGACCGTGATTTTGATTTGCTTCTTGCTCCTTATGATGTTCAGGGAACTCAGGCACATATAGCCATGCTGCATCAGGTGGGCCTGCTGAGCGGGGCAGATTTCAATGCACTCAGTCAGGCATTGAATGAGCTTGCTCAAGACATCGCGCACGGCCGGTTTCAGATTCAGGAGTCAGTAGAAGATGTGCATTCCCAAATAGAATTGTTGCTCACAGAAAGACTTGGAGAAGCTGGCAAGCGAGTACATACAGGACGAAGCAGGAACGACCAGGTTGCCTTAGACATCAAACTTTTTCTGCGCGATGCACTTCAGGAGATTAAGGGTCTTTCCGGGGCGTTTTTTGACCTGCTGATTTCACTGAGTGAGCAGCACAAACACGTGCTGATGCCCGGCTACACACACCTTCAAATAGCTATGCCTTCTTCCTTCGGGCTGTGGTTTGCTGCCTGGGCAGAATGCCTTGTGGACGATATGGAATTGCTGGCAGCCGCCTATTCGGTCTGCAACAAAAACCCGCTGGGTAGTGCGGCAGGTTATGGCTCTTCATTTCCGTTAGACCGGAAAATAACAAGCGAATTGCTCGGCTTCCACTCCATGCATTACAACGTCATCGCAGCACAAATGAGCCGGGGAAGAACCGAAAAAATTGTAGCCATGAGCCTCGCTGCTTTAGCTTCTACGCTAGGCAGAATGTCCATGGATGTATGCCTCTATGCCGGCCAGGATTTTGGATTCTTTTCATTTCCCGATGTGCTTTCAACAGGCAGCAGCATCATGCCGCACAAAAAAAATCCGGACATCTTCGAGTTAATCCGGGCACGCTGCAACCGTATCCAGGCTTTGCCTAATGAGCTATCCCTGCTGCTGGCCAACCTCCCTTCAGGTTATCACCGCGACCTGCAACTGACCAAAGAAATATTGTTTCCGGGCATTCAATCCTTGAAAGAATGCCTGAATATGCTGCTCCATGCCCTGCCACAGATTCGCCCGAATCCGGACATCCTGGCGGCGCCCAAATACCAATACTTGTTCAGTGTTGAAGCGGTAAACGAATTGGTGATTCAGGGGCTGCCTTTCCGCGAAGCGTACCAAACTGTTGGGCAGGAAATCGAATCCGGAAACTTTCAACCTAAAGCTTTTAATCCCGCAACACATACACTAACAGGCGCCATGGGCAACCTCGCCCTGGAGCAAATCCGCAATGAATGGGAACAGGTGATGCGTAAGTTTTGAAAGGGAACAACGAAGTAACCCGGGTAGCTTAGGCGGCAAGCTCACAAGAATTAAGCCTGTAACACCAGGGCATCTTCCATAAGCTGGTCTTCCGCAAGGCTCAATTGCGACAGCATTCGGGCACCGGCATCACCACTAGCCATGTAGGGCATATGTTGCCGATAGTATTCGATACCGAGGAGCAGGTTTTTCCGGAAATTTTCACGGCTACGCAATAGCTTTTCTGTCAAGCTGGCCTTGCCTTTGTTCAGTTCTTTCCGGAAGTAACGGATGTAGAGTTGCAGTTCATTGACGAACACATGGGGACGGGGGATTGCGTTGCCGACAAAGCCTCTTCCGTAGATATGGTCAATCATTTCCCGCAGGCTGAAGGTGCCAGAGAAAAAGGCCAGATTTGGGCCTGGGCAAATGGTGACTGCCGTCAGGTTATGCCGGATTGGAAGGTCATTATTGTGGCTGGCAGATACGCTCAAACCTTCGCAAAGACAGTCTTTCTCAACTACGGCTTCCACTGCTTGTTTTAACTCATCTTCAGGCAGCCCGCTGGCCTCAAGCTGTTTAATTTTTAAATGCTGGTATTGGCGTGATGAGGTGCAGATGGGCTGTTCCGTAAACTCGGTGTTGGCGGAAAGATATTTCTTATAGCAAGGGCTGCCCGGGCGGTCCTTTTCAATGCGGCGCTTGCGCTGAGCTTCCGAAGTACTGGGCCTGAAATTGTTGAATGGGACACCCAGTGGGGAGGCATGGCTCAGGTAATAATCTTCTGGCTTAGCGACAGCGAGCTGTTCTCGAGTATGCTCGTCAACGCCGGTAGCCTCCGGTACGAGCAAGAAAGGGCTGCCCCAACCCACACTGTCCAGCCCATAATAATCCAACAGCAGGCTATGTTCATCGGCAGTGCCGACGCCGCCTTGTGCCGTGATGCGCTGCTTTGGAATTTCTAAAAAAACAGAACGTCCGGACTGGCGCAAGCTTTCATTGCAAATGCCAAATAATTCTTGGCGCAATGCTGCACGCTTTTCCCGGAATTCTTCCAAAATCGGCCCTTGCAAAATGCCTTCTGTAGGGAAGGCATGACCGCCACAATTTAAGCCCGATTCGATCCGGAATTCGGCAACCCAGATTCCTTTTTTTGCTAAAATTTTCCCCTGAACGTGTGCCGAGCGGTAATCGCTGACTTTAAGAATGACTTGCTTGAAAAGTAAGCCTTCTGCATCCGGATAGAAACAGTCAAAACGCTCAAGATAGCTGTACAGGCGCGGGTTATAGCCGGCTGAAAGCACCAGTGAAGCATGCAATTTGCTTTGCGCAAAACCACGAAGGGCAGCCATCGCATCTGCAAATTCAGCAGGAAGTTTGCTGCCATCCTTTGCATAATTGTCCTTGTCCACCTTGGCCATAATGTTTACATCGATCGAGCCAAACTTCAAGGTGCTGCGCAATTTGGCTTCGGTTGCAATTCGTTCTGGTGAGCCGGGCACCAAACGCAACATGGCTTGATATTCTTTCTTCAATGGCGAGGCTGGAAGCAATTCAAAATACTTGCTGATATCAGCGCCGGGTACAAAGGCTTCCAGCTTTAGCTTTTCTAATTGTTTCGTCAGCAGTTCCTGCATGGAATCTAAGCTGGCGGTGATGCGCCGTGCCCTGCTGTCTTTCGCCTGCGAGGTGATGGGTTCGTAGGGTTTGCCCAACTGTCTGCAATAATGCATCCGCATATCTTCCAGTAACTGGTCGTCCACGATGGAGACCACAGAGGAAATACCAAAACGTGCCACCTTGAGGGGCGTGTCAATAGTGAAGGAGATCCCCATCACGGGGATATGAAAGCTGTGGACAGAATCGTGCATGTGCTAAGGCTCAGGCGCGCAAATGTCTGCCCTTGCCTGCCTGCGAAAACTGCCCAATATCATCTTCCAGGCTATTATAGGAACAATCTGATTTATTTAACAAGCTTCAGCTTTCTAGCTTTCGGCCCCCTCAAAAAAATTGGAAATAGAATGCTCCGGATTAGGGTGTCAGAATCATAAACTGCTGCTGTAAGGGCCGCATCTCGCGGAGCAAGGTTTCTATAAAGGCTTCGCCATATTCCAGGTAATAGGTCATGAAATTCTCGCTTCTTTCTGCCAACCCTCCTCCCGGAAACAATGCTTGCAGTATGCCTTCTATTTGCTGCAAAGCATCTGTGTGTTTGCGTTTCAGGCTCCGCAGCATTTTCGTTTCCAATGCTAAAAACTGATGCTCCATGCGAGCCGACACAGATGCTGCACTACGCTCCAATGTGGAGTCAATAGAAGCTGCTTTCTCCCGGAGTGCCGCCAGCAATATGTTCCGCTGCTGACGCAAATCATCCAGTTTCCAATCGGATGGTTCATGCTCCTGAATCCAGGATTTAAATGCTGCATCTTTCTGAAGAAAAATCGCTGCATCGCTGAGGCCAAGACGCTGCATTCTCTGCTGTTGCTTTTCGCTCAGCCACATCACCGACTGGCGCAACAACACGGTAGGGTAGAAGAGGCCATGATGTGCAAACAAAACCTTTAACTGCATCCAGTAGGCTAGTTCGGAACCGCCACCAATAAACGAAATGTCAGGCAGGATACACTCCTGATACAGCGGTCGTAAAATCACGTTTGGGGAAAAACGCTCAGGGTGATCATACAGTTCTGCAAGCAAGGCCTCCTGCCCCCAGGAGATGTTGCTGCCATGCACCTGCCAGCCATTCTCCTGCCTTTCGATTCGCCCCCGAAGATGATCCCTGAGGTAAAACAGATTGATGTCGCGCGGGAAAGCTTGGGGTGTATAGCCGGAAGCTTGAAGCTGCTCATTTGCTGCCTCCACCAGCGGGCGGGCGCTTTGCTGTAGCAGCTCTTCTTTCATCACTGGAATAAACGATTTCTTGAGCCGGGCATCATCCGCATCCAGTACCACCAGGCCATACTTCCCAAACAAGGCATGTACGAGCCAACGGGTAGCGGCAGCGATATCTTTTTGTCCCAGGTATGCCTCGCGCAACATCGTTTCTAAGCGCTCGGCATGGGGGCCGGGAGGGCCTATCAGGGCAAACAACTCCTGAAGCAAAGGGGCCAGCGACTCTGTGTTCATCCGGCCCACGGCACCTTGCTGACCGGCTGCATCCCATACAAACTGTCGCTCCCGAAAACGAAAGCGGCCCAGCTCTTCCAGGTCTGCATCTTCACTGCCCATGTAGTACACGGGCACGAAATGAAACCCCGGCATTTCCTTTCCTAAATCCTGAGTCAGACGAATGGCATGGACGATTTTGTAAATGAAATAGAGATAGCCCGTGGCCAGGTTGGGCTGATGGGCCGTACAGATTGTAAAGGTGTTTTCCTGCGTCAGCCGGGCTATGTTTTCCGAAAGCTTCTGCTCGGGGGGCAGCCCTGCATATTGTCCGCATAACACCTGATGCAGTAGGGCACGTTGCACCGGAAATTTTTGCCTGGAAGTAATAGCCTGAGTTATGCCGGCCGCATCCGGAGAAAAAGCATAGAGGCCTTGTAGCGAATCATTTCCGGCCAGATAATCGGTTGCCAGCCGCGAAAAACGATGCGTCTCGGCATAAGGCAGGAAGCGGGCTTGCATAGTTGCCGGCTAAGGTAAGGCCGGCTATGGGCGCGGTTTTATCGGCAGCAATTATGGGCAGATTCTGAACCTATTTTTAGAAAAAACAAATCATCATGCAAGCACTGGATTCTGGCGCCATTCACATCGCTTTAGAAACGCTCCCGGGCTGGAGTATGGACGGTAGCTCCATTCAGAAAGACTTCCTCTTTGCCGACTTCAATGAAGCGTTTGCCTTTCTCTCCCGCATTGCTCTGTACTCCGAAAAAATGAACCACCATGCGGAATGGAGCGGTGTTTACAATCAGGTGCACATCCGGCTGAGCACGCACGATGCTGGTGGTGTCACGGAAAAAGATTTAAAGATGGCCCATGCCCTGGAAAGCTATTGCTGACTCAGGCCAGCCCCAGCCAGCGCATGCCATTATCCCAAAGCAATTGTTGCTTTAGGGCATCAGGATAATCCATACTCCGGATTAAGTTGCCGGGCCTGTGTTCTCCCAGCGGGAATGGGTAGTCTGAGCCCATGCAGAGCTTGTCCTGACCCATCAGTTTCAGGGCATAATTCAGGGCATCGGCATCATGCAGCAAGGCATCAATCCAGAACTTGCCCACATAGCTGCGAGGCGCAACATCATTGTCTATCGCGCACAGGTCCGGGCGCACATCAAATCCATGCTGGATGCGGCCAATGGTGAAGGGGAATGAACCGCCGCCATGTGCAAAGGCGATGCGCAGCTTCGGGAATCGCTCAAACACGCCGGCGAAAATCAGACTGCAAATTGCCCGCGAAGTCTCACCGGGCATCCCCACCAGCCAGGGCAGCCAATAGCGCTGCATATCCGCTGCCCCCATAACCTCCCAGGGATGGATGAATAGCGCACAGTTCAGCTCCTCTGCAGCCTGCCAGAAGGAATCGAATTCGGGATCACTCAGGTTCTTATTATTCACATTGGAGCCAATTTCCAGGCCGGGCATCTTTAGCTCGTTCACGCAGCGCTCCATCTCGCGGATGGCCCGGTCCACATCCTGCAGGGGTACGGTGCCGATGCCGATAAACCGTTCCGGATATAAGGCGGCACTTTGCGCAATATGGTCATTGAAATAGCGTGATGTTTCCAGCCCGTGTTCCGGTTTCGCCCAATAATTGAACAAGACGGGAATGGTCGAAATTACCTGCATGCCTACTTCTGTTTCGTCCATGTCCTTCAGTCGAGCCTTGGGTTCCCAGCAGTTTTCTTCTATCTCTCGGAAAAATTTATCGCCTTTGATCATCCGGGCACAACAGGGCTTATGATGCTCCAGGTGGATGAAGTCTCCATAACCGAATTTCTTCATCCAGTTGGGCACCTGCTCCGGCAGGATATGGGTGTGGATGTCTAATGATTTCATGTGTGAATCCGGATTGTTTTCGTAGTGTTTTTGCCGCCAGGCAATAATAAAATGCACCGCCTGCTTGCGTAGGGGTAATCAGTAGCCGCCGTTGTTTCAGGATTCAAAAATGATGGCGGAGCCTTGCCCTACGCCGATACACATCGTAGCCAGTCCGTAGCCACCGCCTCGTTTTTTCAGCTCATGCAGCAGGGTCGTGGCGATACGAGCTCCACTACAACCTAAAGGATGCCCCAGTGCGATGGCGCCGCCATTCACATTCACCTTCGTTGCATCCAGCTCCAGTTCGCTCATGCAGGGGATTGCCTGCGCAGCAAAAGCTTCGTTCAGCTCGATCAGGCTTAGGTCTGTTGCTTTCAGGCCTGCACGCATCAAGGCTTTCCGGGTGGCAGGCACGGGCCCCATGCCCATGTGTGAAGGTTCTACTCCCGCTACAGCCATCGCGGTCACTTTTGCCAGAGGTTTCAGGCCGTATTTTTTTACGGCTTGTTCTGAAGCCAGCAGCAAGGCCGAGGCGCCATCATTGATGCCGCTGCTGTTGCCCGCTGTCACGCTGCCTCCTGCTTTGAATGCAGGTTTCAACTTTGCAAGCTGCTCTATGCTGGATCGGCGAGGATGCTCATCTTTCGACACTATGCTCTGTGTTCCTTTAGGTCCTGGCACTGCCACAGCGATGAGTTCTTCATTAAAACGGCCTGATGCATCTGCAGCCGCATATTTCTCCTGTGTGTGATGGGCAAATTCATCCTGTGCTTCCCGGCTGACCTGATACCGTTCTGCTACATTTTCTGCCGTTTCACCCATCGCAAAAGGGTGATGCAATGCACTCAGTTTTTTATTGATGAAGCGCCAGCCCATCGTTGTGTCTTCCATTTTTTGCCCGCGGCTGAAACCCGCTTCCGGCTTGCCTATCACGTAGGGTGCACGGCTCATGCTTTCCACTCCACCTGCAATAAAAAGATCCCCATCCCCGCACATGATGGCCCGTGCTGCTGTCTGTATGGCCTCCAGGCCCGAAGCGCACAATCGGTTGACGGTGCTGCCTGCTACACTCAGTGGCAGGCCCGCCAGCAGGGCTGACATACGTGCCACATTCCGGTTGTCCTCACCGGCCTGATTGGCTGCACCCGCAATCACATCTTCAATTTCTGAGGGGTCAATACCGGGGTTTCTTTCGATGAGCGAACGAATCACCAGAGCCAGGAGGTCGTCGGGGCGTACCATCGCCAATGCACCGCCATACTTGCCAATCGGCGTACGGACAGCATCAATTACGTAAGCAGTTTGCATGGGCGCAAAGGTAGGCGGCCCTGCAGCCGGACAATTTATTTGGGTAGCTGGAATCCTGCTTGCGGAATGGAACCTTTTTATGAACCCGTCTCTGAATTCTACGGGTCATCCACCTGATTTGGATTTGCGATGCACTTCCATCAAGTTATGGGGCTGTTGCTACCGCCTGCCGTACTACTGGAACCGCGACAAGGCAATTGCTTTTTTCCCCCACCATTGAGCATAGTACTTATTCTGTGGGTTCGAAGGGTCGGTGGTGATGTCCAGAAAATAAAGTGGGTTTTCGTCTTTCGTTGTGAGGGGAGGAAGCAGCACGGTGTCGCCTCCGGCGCGAATCATCTGGTATCGTGCTTTCAATTCTGCATCATATCGCTGGGGCACCCGCATCGCCAGGCTCCGAATCGTCATGACGACACCATACTCTGGTCGTGGAATCCTGCTCAACCCGGAAATCGTGGCCAGGAATATTGCAGCAGCAACGAGCACGAAACTCCGCTTCCCTTTTGCAAAGCCATCTTTTGAAACTTCATGAATCGCTGTTGCCAGGTGTAAGAGAAAAATCAGCCAGGCCATGAGGAAAAAGATAAAAACCGTGTTGGCCACACGGGGATAGAACTGAGAGCCTACCATTATCTGGCATGGCAATACGAAGAGGTAGGTGACCCCAAAGGGTAATAGAAATGCTGCCCATAAACTTAGATGCGGGCGGCGCAGCGGATGACTGCTAAAAAAGAGGAGTACAGCAGCAGAAAAGAATATCAGAACCGGGTCGCTGATCCAACGAAACAACTCGCGTTGGGTGAAATATATCCAGTTGGGGAAAACCATAAACCACTCATGTCGCTGGGTTCCTATCCGTACATAGTTCCCTGGTGAAATGAGAAATATGGTCAGGCCCATAATACTCAGCAAGAACAGGTTTCGGTTGAAGCGTGCAAACGAATCAAAGCCTTGTTTTTTATAGCCAAGCCAAAGAGCCCATAACAAGCAGAGCAATAGGAGCGATATCATCTCATTCCCGCCACAGATTGCCAAAGCCAAGAGGTATGCAGTTAGGCGAAGCCCGGATTTAGGGCTTGTTTCCAAACGCATCAGCAGCATCATCAGCCAGGCAAAAAGGATGGCAGGCACGGTGTAGGTTACGGCAGCGGTGTACCAGAAGAAGCTTTCGTCCGGAGAGGACATGTGGTTCAGGATGACCAGTACAGTAATGGCCGCCAGGGATCCCGCCCATGCATTCCCGATTGTGGTGAATCGGATGAGCAAGCTTTTTATAAACGAATAATAGGTTCCTAAAAATCCAATCAGGATGAGCAGGCAGGCCAGCCTGTTGCCCAAGATGCTGTGCCAATGCAGCGGGCCGAGCAATACCAACAGGGTACTGAAATAACGCCCGCCAAAACCGAGATAAAGCCTTGTGAATCCGGATTGAAAATGGCTCCAGGTTGCATATGAAAAATCATCCGCGCCGGAAGGATGTGCATAGAACCCGGCATACACCAAGGGCATCATCAGGACGAAGCACAGCAAATGCACGATGATTACCGGCATGGGAGCGCGTAGAAAATTCAGGGGCTTCGGCCAGTTGGACGAACGATTCATCGGTTATGCGGTTGCCTGCTTCAGGGCCTGCCTCAGGTCGGCGAGGAGGTCTTCAATGTTTTCCATCCCAACACTCATGCGTATCAGGCCATCGCTGATGCCGGAAGCCAGGCGAGCTTCACGGGGTACGCCTACATGCGTTGTGGATGCCGGGTGCGAGAGGATGGTGTCTGTCGTGCCTAAGCTGACTGCATTGCTGCACAGCCGCAGCGCATTCATAAACCGCCGGCCTGCTTCGATGCCTCCTTTCAATTCAAAACTCAACACGGGTGCAGGGTATTTCATTTGCTGCTGCGCCAGTTCATGATGTGGATGGGATGTCAGGCCCGGGAAATATACCCGTTCAACGTTGACCTCCTGTTCTAGAAATTCAGCTACAGCCTGTGCATTGGTGCAATGCCGCTCCATACGCAAGCCCAGTGTGCGCAGCCCATTGGTTAGTAAGAATGCATCAAAGGCATTGCTGTTCCCCCCCAGCAGCCGATGGGTTTTAATTAGTTTTTGCTTGCGTTCGGATTCCAGGTCTTCCCGAAAAACGAGTACTCCTCCTACTGCCGTTCCATGCCCATTCAGAAACTTGGTAGTGCTGTGGACGACAAAGTCAAGGCCAAAGCGGAAAGGCTGCTGTAGGTAGGGTGTAGCAAAAGTGTTGTCCGCACAAATCAAAAGCCCCTGCTGCTTTCCGAGTGCACAATAGGCTTCCAGGGAGACGCATTGTAAGGTTGGATTGGCGGGTGTCTCGAGGTACATCATGCGGATGGATGCCTCATTTTTTATGAGCCGTTCTACTGCTTGAATATTCCCGAAATCTGTCACGATGGCTTCGATGCCGAGGCCAGGCAGCACCTTGTCCAGCATCTCTTGAGTGCCCCCATAGAGGCTGCGGTGGGTGATGATTTTATCTCCTGCCTTCAAGTTGGCCAGTAGTAGGGTGCTGATTGCCGCCATGCCGGAAGCATGAAGCAGGGCATCCAATTTTAGGTTTAGACCAAAGCCTTCCAGCAACGCAATTTTCTCTTCTGCCTCGCGGATTGTAGGGCTGCCAAAACGGCCATAGATATAGCCCGGTTCCTGACCCTGAAAAACTGTTTCTGCCTGCTCTGCAGAATCAAAGGTGTAGGTGCTGGTGGCAAAGAGGGGTGTTAGATGTGCGCGCTGCGAAGGCGCCTGATGGCCACCATGGATGCAAAGTGTGTCGAAGCCGTGCTGTGAAGAAAGGGGCATAATCCTTA
>JAFDYC010000011.1 GCA_018267625.1 Bacteroidota bacterium | reverse complement strand
GTACCCAGAATATATTGCATGGCATAAAGATACTGATAATCAAATTGATGTACAAATTAATTCAGTATAAGTTATCCACAATCAATCAACTAAGGTTATTTGCAGGTGAGGGGTTTTTAGACAGTCTGACGGTTGGCAGCTTGGCGATGTGGCGGCAATTTAGCACAAAAGTTTAATAGAATTAATATCGTTCAACCTTGCACTTCTGCTCAATAGTAGCACTTCACCCGCCATATTGCCAAACTGCTTGTTGCCTGCTGCCCTTTTTTTGTTTGTCGTCATAAGTCTATTACTGTCATACTACGCAATGGCAATGGTCGGTAAACCTTGTCGCCAAAATGGTTAATAAATTCGTTTTCGTGGTCGTTCCAGTTAAAACCCGGTCTTGCTAAACAATATTCGTTTTGTCGTGTCGCTGAAACTACATAGCAATAACCTACACCAGCGATTGAAGAATAAATAATTTGTCCTCTGTCTGCTCTGTCAGCAAATCTACCGTTTTCTCTGTTTTGGGTTGAACGTCTGAAAGCATTACAAACTTGATTGGCAAAATAATCCAATTGAGTGTCTAAGTTTCTTGTTGCTTGTTTTAGGTTTTTAGCTTTCTCTTTTACTTGTGCAGTTAAATTGCTTAGATTTTTATCAATGTCTGTTGTAGATGTCCAGCCTAAATAATGTAATGCGTTTAGTAACAAAGTTTTCAAGTATGGTCTTTCGTCTTCTTTCCAATAGGTGTTTAAAATGCAAACAATCGTGCTGATTAGTGCATCTCGTTGTAATTGCTCAAACTTTTTTCGTGTATAGTCAAATGTGTATTCCTTAAAACCGTTTTTTGATAATCTTAAAAAGTCGCCAACAATGTTTAAGCAACAACCTTTTACATTATCGTTTTCGTAATCACCAGTTACAGGCAAATAAGTAAAGAAAAGTTGTCGTTGTTCATCTTCTATTTTCTCTGACTTTCCACCAAATTCGTGTATAAGTTCTAACGCAATTAAATACTTTGTTATGTCTGTTAATGTCAATTTGTAGTCAGATACTTTTGTGCTTTTAAACAAAAGGTCGTGATGAAAATAGCCGTAAAGGTTTTTGAAAAAATTTTTGAGTTTTCGTTTGTCGGCTTCTAAAAATTTTAATGGAACGCTTTTTTCTTTTCGCACTTCGGTTTCATCATTACCGCTTATATTGCTAATATCTTCTTCCTGTTCGTCTGTTCTTATGTCGGCTTCTAAATCTAAACTTTGTGTATGAGCCAATTTAAGAGCATCTAATACACGAAGCGAAGGCGACAAAAGCAAAGCATTTTCGTGAAATTGAGAATTTGGCTCTATTGGTTTGTAACCCGATAAGTCATAAAGTTGTGATTGGTCGGCTGTTTTCTTTTCTTCTTTCTCGTTTAATTTGTTTTTTGATGTATTGATAACGGAAGTTCCGTCTTCCTTTTCGCTTTCGTCAATAATTGCGTAATGAATTAAATCAAGCACATTTCTTAATTCGCCACTTTGAAGCTGTCCGCATAATCTTTCAAGTTCTGCATTTTTCGGGTTTGGGTGTGTCTTTGCAATAGTGAAATAGTTGCTGACAATTATTTTGTTTGAAAGATTTTTATTGCCGTCTATGCTTTGTATTTGCACATACCGAAATTTATTTTCGTCAATATCAAAATTTATTTCGTGTTGTGGTTTCAGTAATTCTATTTCTTGGCTTTTGATAAATTGATTGTTGCTGTCATACATTGAAATAGAAACAGGTTTGTCAAATCCTTTGCTTGTGTAAAGTGTCAAAGTTGAATAATTGATTTCGGTTGCTAATAGCTTTATTGGAAATTGATTGTTCTTGATGATTGCCTGTTCTATTGAAACTCTGTTGTTAGCTGTAAATTTTGAAAGAGCCTTTTTGCTGTTTCCTTTTAGTTTTAATCCAATCTTTTCTAAGATATTTCCCTTGTCTGATTTAATGAATACTGAAACTTCTGCGTTTCCGGAATTGGAAATTCCTAATCCTGCCGAAGTAATATTTGCACTACCAAACAAACAAAATTCTTTGCTGCTTTTGGTTTTGAAATGCAAAATTTTAGCGTGTAGTTTTGATTGTCGTTTTGCCCCGATATTTCTACATAAATCCAATTCTTTCCAATCGTAAAAAGAATACTTTTTTTCATTTGGCAATTCCGTAGGAAGTGTACCACTTTCATCAATAACGACATTGATTTGTGCATTAGGGAAAGTGTTTTTTATTTCTTCCAATGCCTTGCCTTGTGTATCATAATAAGGCGAAACCGCAGTAATTTCCGTTACCTTTTCATTTGCCGTAAGTTGTCTAACCTGTTGCCAAATGGTTGTTTGTTCTGTGTTGTATAAAAAAGCCGCTTGTTCGCTATTGGGTAAATCTAAAAACTGAAAGTCTGCAACACTTGGCAATTCCATTAACCATTGAGAATGTTCCGCAATCCAACGTGTTGTTTTTTCGCTTGCTATTCCTTTTGTTGTTGCACTAAGTTTTGAAACATAATTCCACGCTGCGGAAAATACAGGTGCGTTTTGCGGTTGCTTAATGTCAAAATGATAAGCACCCCAAATTTCATCATTACTGCCATTGCCAGAGTTGGTAAGATTTCCAGAGCCAACAATTAATAAACCTTCTTTCTCGCCAAACACCAACCAAACTTTCGGGTGAAAAATGCTTTTTCCAAAAACAGGATAAAGTGAATAACCTGTTGCTAATTTCATTTCATCGCCTGTTGCTTGTTGCATTAGTTCGGAGTAGAAATACCCGTCAATAAAAACATTTACGTTTCTAACGCCACAAGAACGCAACCACTTCATTACTTTCATTTCGAAGAAATAAAAGTCAAAACTGAAAGTTGTGAGTATGCAGGAATGGTATCGTCCGTTACCAATAAGTGAAAGTATATTGTTTCGTTTGATAGCCATTATTGGTAAATCATTTTTGTGTGTAACTTCGTGATTAATCCTTCGTCATTGATAACCTGCAAATCAAAAAGCAAATTTCGCAATGCATTCATTCGTGGCGAAGTCCAACGTGCAGGAAAAATATTAATGAGGCGTATCATTTGTTCTTCAATGATAAATTTGTTAGTTGCCTGTGTGCCGCTTCCCATTTTTCGTAAGGCAACCATTTGGTGCCGATAAATAATGTTTTTATGAATGAAGAATGAAATAAAATCTTCTACGTCATTTTTCAGATGATTTGTAATTGCAAATAATCCGTCAGCCATATTTCCATCTCTGATAATTCCGTTTCGGCTCAAATATTCTTTTAGCTGTGGTAGTTGCTCTTTGTTGTTATGATAAAGTTTGAAAAGCAGGTCAAAACCGATTTTTGCATTTTCCTGTGGCGAGTTGTTTCTGTCTATTTGTCCCAACAAATCAATTTCTGTTTCATTAAGGTTTGTAACGTAATCTTCAAGATTTTCGGGTTCATTGTTGATTAGTTTTGAAAAATCGCTAATGAATTTTGGCAAATATTCTTCTGTTTGCAAGGCTTCCAAATATTGAAGTGTTCCGAAGAAAATCAAACCGCAAGCAAATTGCCAGTATTCGTTTAGTTGGTAGCAATACCAACCAATATTGGTGCTTTCTTTGTTTTCAAATTTCTGTTCGTAACACTCGTCAAGATAGGAAAGCCAATCATATTCTTGATTATTCTTTTTTGCTGTTGATAGTAGAGAAGAAATTGTATTTCTTCTGTGAAATGTAAACTCTTCTTCAATTTCTTTGCTCGGATAATCTTTGTCCAAAAGCATTTCAACATACAATTTCCATTCTGTGCTTTCGGGATTTACTTTGTCAATGGCAAAGTAGTTAATCAGTTCGGGAATGTCTTTGTTTGATAGTTTTCCTTTTGTGATGCAGTTGTAAAAAAGTGCTTTTATTTCGTCTGTTAGTCCTTCGTCAAAAGCGTCAGCTAATTGTTTTCCCGAAACTTTTTGTCGTGGGTGCGGTTGTGTGATATTGAAAATAATATCTCCTTCATCATTTTCATAGCGAACGGCTAATGACAATGCTTGTAAAGCTCCAAAATAATATTGCCCGAAAGCACCTGACGTATATTTCCAATAGGTTTTTTCGTTTCCACTGTCTTTGTCTGCTCCTGCGGCTAAATCAAATGTGTTTGATGTTGTGATGTTAATGAGATTGGAAGCGAAATCGCTGCCTGTAATTTGTGTTATGCCTTTGCGTTCCTTTTGCATTAAAAGGGCAATCAATAATTCTGCTCTGCGAATGAAACGATATTGTTCTGTCTGATTGCCTTTCTTCTCTTTTTTGAAGTAGAAGTCAATAAGCCAACAATAAAAACCGTAATAGCGAAGTCGGTTAGTCAAGTTGGAAAGTCCGGGCAACATTGTTGCGTAAGTCGCTTCCGATGTTACTTGAAGTCCCAAAGGGTCAAGTCCTGTAATTAAGTTTACATTTTCGCCCCAAAATGGATATATGGAATTTCCTTTTTGTAATACAGCCATAATAGCAATGTGTCAATTTATTTTAGTCCTTCGTCCCGTCCGCTCAAACTTGCAGGCCGTGTCGGATAGGGTTGCAGGCAACGGTAAAGCATTTGCGATGGCATGGCAATAGCGAATCGTCTGCCCGGAACAAATGCCCAATTAAAAAACTACAGTTGAAGATAAGCACAAATGTTGAAAATTGTACTGTCTGCTGGAATAAAAGCTGAACAATGATTTGTAGCCGAAGTTTATTCCGTCAGCCATGCTATTGCAAATGCACCTGTTGGCTGCAGCCTTAGTTTTTTAAAGATTGATTACAATAAGGATGTGTTACTTGTCCATTTTCACTTTCTCCAATTCCACCATCTTCTTTCCTAATTACATGGTCGTAAGACATAGATTTATTGGTGTCAATATAACCTTCACATAAAGGACACTTTACTGCATGGTTAAGAGCAGACTTTATAAATATTTTGTTTTTTGTATCGTCGGAAAAAGATGTTGATTTTATTTTTTCGCTTCCAACAACAATTTTTCCTGTAAGACCAGCCCAGTCAACAATATCAATTTCAGAAATATCTTTACTACTTATAGCTGCGTTATAAATTGAATTAATTACTTTACTATAAACTTCCACTCTTTTGGTTGAACCTAGTTTTTGAAGTACGGTAGCTATTAGCTCTTTATTTGAAATCAATGCGTTTTCAATCTTTTTCCTGGCAAGGGAAAATTTTCTAAAAAAAGCATCATCATTGTTACACAGTTTTTCACTTATAAATCTTGCAGTTCCTAAAAATAATGGCGATGAATGTATTCCTGATGGTCCATAATAATAAATTGCTGGATGAAGTCCCAAACTACCTTTGTCATTTCCAGTAATTCTGTTAGTTAGTCTTTCTGCCTTTTTTAATACATTAATTGTTTGTTCTCCCGTTACATCATCTGTTCCAAAAGTTATTGATTGATTTTTTTCAGTTTGGGTTATACATGCAAGAGATAAATATTCTATGATAATTTGTAATGCTGTTCTAATGCCTTTTGAGCCTCCAAGTGGCAAATCAAGATTTCTTATAGGTGTTTTAATTTCAGGTTCAAACAAAGTAAGGTGCAACTTCTTTGCTAATGCTTCAATCTTTTCAGTATTTTCTTTTCCAAACATTGACCAATACTTATGACCTCTGCCCGCACGTATAATTGCTCTTGCAGATATTGCTATCGGTCGTTTTCTGTATTCAAGTAAAGATTGTTCAATCTCGTCTAAAGGTGTTCCTTGAGTATTAATCTTAAAAAAGGAAGCTTCAGCTTTATCAGCATCGCCCTTTACCCATTGCACTGGCAAAGCTCTTGACAATATAGAAGAAATTTTCGCATCAATTTCTCCTGCTTCAACTTTCTTTTTAAATTGTTGATATGTACCAATCTTTATATTGATAAGTTCTCTGGCTTTTTTGGCTGCCTTTTTTTGACTTTCTGAAATTGCATCACCGAAAAACTTTGAAGAGATAAATCCATCTCCATAATCATCTTCAACCCAAGACTTTAATACACTTAATCTATGTCCTCCATCAATTACAAAAAGAAAAGTAGGAGACTTCCATAAAATTACAGAGGGAATTAAATCACCACTTACAAAGCACTCCAACAGGGAAAGCACCTGTTCTGGTGTCCAATGATTTGTTTCTCTTTGAAAGTCTGGCTTTCTTAAAATTTTTCCAGTTAAACCTTCATTGGTAAAATGATGTATTGAAATCTTATCAATGGTCTCATAGCTGTTATCTTCATCACTAATTTGAGCGAAGTCAGCTCTTGTAATCATCGCGTCTAAATTCACTAATAACTTTGCCATAATTATGATGTGTCAATCAAAGGTTGCAGCCAACTCCCAAATATACGCATGTTTGTGAGTAGTTAAAAATTTTTAAGCATCTGATTGTAAGCAATTTAGTGCCCAACAACACAAAATGCGCATTGCGTATAGCCACCTAGAGGTTGTGTGA
>JAFDYC010000114.1 GCA_018267625.1 Bacteroidota bacterium | reverse complement strand
CTGTGAGGTGGTAGTCGTAGCTGGAAGTGGCAGAGAACGGTGCGGAACTGCTGGAGCCGGGCGAAACAAACAGCGGGTTGACCGTGTATGTGCTGGTGCTGCCGCTCGCTCCTCCCTGGATGATGTTGTTGTTTATGTAGCTGCCGGTGCCTGGGCTGATTTGCTGGCCCGAGCCGGTGGCATTGTCCCAGAATATGCAGTTCTCGATGCTGTCTTTGCCGTTGAGCACGAGGGCGTAATCGCTGGAGGAGGTGGAGCTGTCTTTGTTGCTGGCTATGGTGCAGCCGATGAGCTTGCGCGGCGGAGCGGCGCTCCCGGGCGGACGCGTACCCTGATGCCAAACGCTGCTTCTCAGTGCACTATTGCCGACAAACAGTGAATTATAGACTGAGGTTTTGCTCCACGAAGTATCATAAATCACCCCACCGGCCTCGGTAGCGGAATTGCCTTTGAATATGCAGCGGCTGATTTCTACGGAAACCGCCGAGTCCGTGTTGGCTATGGCGCCTCCATAGGGGGCCGTATTGTTGATGAACGTGCAATCGGTGATGAGGAGGCGGCTGCGATGCGGGGTATTAGGGTACGCAAAAGCTGTCCACGACGAATGTACTTGTACAGCCGCTCCCCAACCAATAGGATTTGCAACATTAGACACGCTGTTATTCTCGAAACGACAATTACGAAGTATTCCCACCGAGTTAATCAACTGTAGCATCTGGGCCCCACAAACCATTTTAAAAGCACCTCCAAGTGTGCACGATATATGATTCAAAAAAAGGCAATTCGCAAATTCTACTGTGTCCATATTATCGAATGCATATATTACGCCAGCTCCTTGATAAGTATTCGCGAACTTAAAGCCGTTAAGAATCATGTACGGATGCTCTGGAATATTTACACTGTCAGTCCATCGGGTCATTATGTTTAACACGCACTGAGCATTGTCAGTAACCACTCCTGGAATACCCAAGTCACCGTCCAATACGGTCTGAAATCCTGACCAATTACGCTGGGATAACGATGTTTCCGTCCCGATAAAGCCCCCATATATTTTCAGCCCTCTGTTTTTCGTGAAAAAGCCCCCATTTTTTGAAGGCTTGTAAATTCCATTAGCTACCCAAAAGGTATCCTGACTCAAGGTGTCAGGTCGAACGTAGGTACACACAGAATCAAAGCTGGTAAAAGCATTTGCCCATGAAGTGCCGTTATTAAGGCCAGTAGCATTAAGTTTTACATACCGCACTCGGCCGGAGGCAGGCAGAAAGCCTGCAAAGAGCAGCAGCATCAGTATAATGATGAGTGAATAGCGCAAAATAGTATAGTATAAACCCCAGCCAGGCTGCTCATTTGTGATGAGCTGCCGGGCCGAGGAAAAGGTGAAAATTAGGGTTGTATGCTCAACTTTATGGTCTTAGCAGATAAGTCATTCAACGTAAACGTAGCCATATATAGTCCTTTCGCCATGGGCGGCAGTGAAAAGTGAGCTTTGTTTCCTGATGGCTGCGCGGTGGCAGCATACACTTCTCTACCTGTCACATCTCGCAGGCGCAAGCCAACGAGGTCTTCGCTTTTGAGTGTCCCTCCCCAGAAAGCATCCACATAATCCCTGCCTGGGTTTGGTGAAACCATTACTTCACCTGTCGGCAGTTGTTGATTAGCGGAATTATGTGTCAAACGGTAGGGGTCGCCATTATTACAGGAATAAACGGTCTGCGGTAGGTCAAGAATATTTGCCTGAGGTGCGTCCACCGACAAGGTACCGGGGATTGAAGCCATACGCTGCAAGCCTTGATCCAGAAAATGAATTCCCGAGGCGGCAAAGCCTCTGTTATGCCAGGCGGTACAACCCGGCCCCGGCACATACTCGCCGTCCGGCCCGCCCTGGATAAAACGGGGCTGGGAAAGACCGGTACTCTGAAAGGAATAGTCCATCAGCCCAAGGTAATCAGGGTTTGTGCCCGCCCCAAACTGGGCACCCATATCCGGAAGACTCCAAAGATTCAGATTACTGCTGAGCCAGAAATCAGGATTCACTGATGGGATACCGCCCCCGGAAAGGGAATGATACTGCCACAAAGCCGGATTTGTGTAGGAAATTCCTGAAGAATAAGTAACATCAAAGGACCATGCTGACATCCAGGGGACATATATACCATACATCGTAATCCGGGCGGCTTGTTTTTTATCCGTATGCCGCACCCCACCCAGCATTTTTCCGGTAAAGTTTGTGGTGTCAAATAGGGTGTTATTAGTGCTAATGCTTCCGGATGGGTACAATGGGCTCGCTGCCATTAGATTATCAATATGGGTCAAATACCAGCCCGGATTAAAGTTATTTCGTGCGCTAGTGACCCGGTTTTGAACCACATAATAATCCCCGTTTGAGCTTAGTTTATCTTCCAGTATGTCCAGGCCGTAGGTTCCTTCCCCATCGCTGGGGTCGGTATATTCGGGTGCAAAGCCGGAACCGAAATGGCTGTCATATTTAATAGCCAGGCTGCTCATGTCAACGTTTGCCACCCAGGTTTCGGAGTAATTGACGGGGCGGTATAAAGGCCCGCTGGGGCCATGATAGACGGTAGTAGCCGTGCCATTGGCACTGCCCACCACCATTAGGTTGCCATTGATGATGCGCATCCGCAAAGCGGCATCGTAATCATTAAAATCACCATTCCAGGGACTAACGGGAAGCGGGAAGGTCGGATTTACATTAGAGCTGTAAGTCATGAAAAGGGTGTTGCCATTGGTAATATCCAAAGAAGCTACAAATGCATCTTTGCTGTCCGCAAGGGTAGGTTCGTTAGGATACGGGCTGGTGGTGGTATAAATGCCACAGATGAACAAGGTTTGATTGCCGTCAAACACGGCACTGGTGGGGTAAAGGTTGCCACCGGCCTGATCTACGAGTCAGTAGGTACTGTAAATCAGAGGTATCGTTCCCGGGTCACTGGCATCAACCAAGAGTACGTCAATATGATCCTGAGATATGTTTAGGTCGTTTCGAGCCTGAAGTACGATGGCATTGCTTGGGTTTCCGGTTAAGCCAACCCCTGTAGGAGTAATGGCTACAGCACGAAGATCATTCGTGTTCGGAATGTTGATGGTGAAGCCCGTAGCCGGTATGCCAGTGGATACATCCGGAATGCATAAGAGGTGCACCTTATCCCGCGCGGCGCCTACGGTTCGGTTTCCTACAGCGAGGTAACCATCTTTGACGCTCGGGGGCGGCGTCATGTTCATGAAAAGATGCGGTGTCAGAACGTGCCCCTGATAATCACCGCCATCATTAATAACGAAGCTCCGCAGGTCTGATGTTTGCGCGTGCAACTAATCTACCTGCCTCAAGCCGGGCATTACGAGCAGCGCCGCTGTCATAGTGGACAGGATTGCCACACGTAATCGCCTAAGCGCTGTGTGTAGGAACCCTTAAGTGCCTGCTGCTGCCGGGCCGGGCGGCTTCATAAGCGTGTTTTTTTAAGCTCATGATTTTTGGTTTTAAAGCGTGAAAAATAATTGTTGAACTACCGAAAAGTGAAATAAAAACAAAAGGAGAGTAAATTTTACAAAAGGCTTTGGGTTTGGGTATGTTAAGGCGGTAGCGCTTTTCTAAAATTAGTACAAACCAGAGGTCAAAACGGAAGGGTAAGGGGAGCGTATTTATGCCCTTTCCGTACAAAGCCAAATAGTGAAATCCAGATGAACGGAGCGTCGCAACGGATGCTGCATCGGAGGGTGAAGCGGGCTAAAAAAATATCAGTTTTTGGCTTGTTAGTCCACCGTTGAAATTTTAAGCATGTTGGTGGGCAAATGTTTTTCAACCGGTAGTGAGCCGGTGCTTACAACTACGTCGCCAGTCTTGAGGAAGCCCTGTTCTTTAAGAATCTGAATCTGGTCGGCTATGCCTTGGTCAATGTTTTCTTCCTTGTCGTAATAAAAGGCAGAGACGCCCCAACTTAGGCTGAGCTGGTCCAAGAGGCTGCGGGTCTTGGTGAATACAAACAAGGGGGAACGAGGGCGGTAGGAAGAGAGCATGAAGCCGGTGTAACCGCTTTGCGTCATCCCGATGAGGGCATCTGCCTTGAGGTCTTTGGCAATCTGGCAGGCATTGTAGCAGAGGGCGTCGCTGAGGAAGGAAGGGGAATGAGCCTGAGGCTCTAAGTTTCGGTTGTACACCGTGTCTTCCTTTTCCACTTCGCGGATGATGCTGACCATAGTGCGCACAACCAGTTCGGGATATTGGCCCATGGCGGTCTCGGCGCTCAGCATGACGGCATCGGCACCTTCGAGAACGGCATTGCTGACGTCCGTGATTTCGGAGCGGTTTGGGCGGGTGCGGTCCATCATACTTTCCATCATCTGCGTGGCGATAATGACCGGCTTGGCCCGGTGGATGCACATGCGGATGATTTTCTTTTGCAGCATCGGGATTTGCTCTAAGGGCAGTTCGACGCCGAGGTCGCCACGGGCTACCATCACAGCATCTGAAGCGAGGATGATTTCGCGCAGGGAGTTGAGGGCTTCGGGCTTTTCAATCTTAGCAATGATTTTGGCGGAGGAGCCTTTCTGGCGCAGCAATTCGCGCAGCTCCAGCACATCTTCGGGGCGCCGCACGAAGGATAGGGCAATCCAGTCTATTGCGCCTTCATTGATGATGAAGTCCAGGTCATGCAGGTCTTTATCAGACAGAGAAGGCAGGGAAATTTTGGTGTCAGGCAGGTTGACGCCTTTACGGGGCAGCAAGGTACCCGGCACAGTGACGCGCACCCGCACCCGTTGGTCGGCAGTGATTTCCTGCACCACCACTTCCATCTTACCATCGTCGAGCAGGATTTTCTCATTCAGCTTCACATCCCGTGCGAAGTCAGGGTAAGAGAGGTACACGCATTCTTTCGTGCCGCTGCAGGGCTTGCTGGAAAAGAAAAACGTATCACCGGCCCGGAGTTCGAGGGAGCCGCCTTCCAGTTCGCCGATGCGCAGCTTAGGCCCTTGCAGGTCCGCCATGATGGCGATGTTGCGGGGACTGTCCTCGTTGAGGGCACGGATGTGGTTGATGACGGCTAAGTGTTGTTCGTGCGTTCCATGTGAGAAGTTCAGCCGGAAGACGTTGACACCTTCATTTACTAAGGCAAGGAGTTTCTTGTGTGTGTTGCAGGCGGGGCCAACGGTGGCAATCACCCGGGTCTTATGAAGCAGCATAGCTGCAAAGTTGCCTTATACAGAGTGCTTATGAAAAGAGAAATGACAGGCAGAAACAAATTTTCATTTGCTCCAACCGCTAGTCTTTACATGTTCTTTTTAAAACCCGACATTAAACCCAAAGCGGAAATCAATCCTGCCTTTGTAAGGACTGTAGGGGTCCTGGATGACATCATACAGGGCCATCACTACGAGGGAAGCCCGGTCGGAGATAGGCTGGCGTAGGCCGGCTCCCAGCAGCAGTGCAGGGGAGTTGTAGTTGGATTTTTTCTTTTCCGGATAACCGTTGACATCAGGGCTATATTCCGTGATTTTCTGGAAATCCATCTCCGCTTCGCCCTGAACGAAAAAGTCGCGATAGACTAAATAACGCGACCAGAGGCTGGGATAGTAGAGCGTAGCGTGAAGCGGATAATATTCGTTGTTGCCGTTCACGTTCAGCATGTAGTAATCCTTGAAGCTGTAGTACTGAAAACCTAAGCCGATGCCGGCAGATAAATTTTCAGTGATTCGGTATCCTACGATGGGGGAAGCACCTACGGC
The DNA here is from genome assembly GCA_018267625.1 of Bacteroidota bacterium. Lineage (GTDB taxonomy): Bacteria > Bacteroidota > Bacteroidia > Chitinophagales > Chitinophagaceae > UBA1952. The sequence continues at coordinate 28,751 of JAFDYC010000114.1, read as the reverse complement.
GAAGGCACCATCAGCAAGGCCCAGGTTGAAGCCGCCACCGATAATCAGGCGTTGAGCGTCGAAACCTTTTTGCTTTGTTTCCCGGCGGTTCGTTCCTGCTTTCCGCCCGCTGCTGTTGTACACTTCCTGTGCAAAGACGGAGCTTGCCAGTAACATACAAAGCAAGCCTAGAATCAGCCGGCGTTGAAAAATGGAATTCATGAAGTTCAAAATTAGGATACGTTCCCACGGACAAAAAAACGCTGTCGCTCCGGGTTTGTTGTGCAGTATTATGGTTGCTGCAGACGGGACATTTTCTCTACGCGGCGTTCGTGTCGTCCGCCCTCAAAGGCGGTGTTCAGAAAGGCGTCTGCCATAGCTTCTGCCTCTTCATAAGACACGAATCGTGCGGGCAGGCAAAGCACATTTGCATTGTTGTGTTGCCGGGCCAGCTTTGCGAGTTCCACATTCCAGCAAAGAGCGGCCCGTATGCCGGCATGTTTGTTTGCGGTCATACATACGCCATTGCCAGAGCCGCAGACTAAGATGCCCAGAGCAGCTTCTCCGCGTTCCACCATCGTAGCAACAGGGTGGGCAAAGTCCGGGTAGTCCACGCTGTCGGCGCTGTGAGTGCCTTTATCATCGGGCGTGCGGTGCAGGGCAACCAGGTGTTTTTTGAGCCGTTCTTTATACTCAAATCCGGCATGATCTGCACCGATTGCGATGGGCAGTTGGGGGGCCATAGTGTTCGCCTGGTTTGTTTTGCTTTCCATGATTCAAGAGGCTTTTTCAACGATTTTATTAAGAAAAATTGCGCCAGCAGAGGACGGTTCTTTATTGCCTGCTCAGTGCCCGCTCACGTTTGCGCCGGTCATTTTCGGCACGGGCAGAGATGATGATGGAAATCTCGTAGAGCACATATACCGGGATAAACACCAGCAACCAGGAAAACCAGTCGGGCGGGGTTATGATTTCGGACAGGAAGATGAGGATGATAATGGCATAGCGGCGCTGTTTGCGCATCAGCCCTGGGGTGAGGATGCTCAGCCTTGACAAAAAGAACACGACGATAGGCAGTTCGAATACGATGCCCATACCCAACACCATGTCAGAGAGGGATTCGTAGTAGTTCTTAATCGTGAAAATATTTTTGATGTCTTTAGAAAGCTGGTAGTTGGCGAAGAAATTAATGGTGAAGGGGGCAAGCACGAGATAGCCAAACACCACGCCGAAGGCAAAAAGCAGGGAACTCCACAAGACAATGCCCCGCGCATGTTTCAACTCCTCGGGCTTCAGTGCGGGCTTCAGGAATTTCCAAAATTCCCAGAAGACATAAGGGAAGGATACGATGAAGCCAATCATCAGTGAGGACGAGAAGGAGAGCATAAACTGCCCGCTCATCTCGGTGTTTTGCAGCGATAGGTTGATGTCTTTCAGGCAAAGGCTGTCCGTGCCGAATGCCTTACCCAGGGAGCAAAGCCAGCGGTAGGAGATAAAATTGCTGTGCGTAGGTGCAATGATGATCTTGTCATAAATCCAATCGGCATAGATGAACACCACTACGGAAGCGGCCAGGATGCCGAGCAGTGCCCGGATAATATGCCAGCGTAAGGCTTCGAGGTGATCCAGAAAGGACATTTCTCCCGTTGGGGAAAGACCTCTTTTTCTCAGGAAATTGGAAAGTAAGCCCACGGGGCGCGGAAGGGAGAATTTTCAGGAGGCGCAAAGGTAAGCCCGCGCTATTAGCTGCGCGGGCGTATGTTCTGATTCATCCTGATAATCTTTATTCCGTTTCCGGCTCAAGGGTTTCTGCCGTTTCCGGGGCTGAGGCCGATTCCGCCTCCGGGCTCGGTACATCCTGAAGTCCTTCCGATGCAGAGGGCTTGTCCGGGGCAGGCAGGGTAGCCTTATTTTTTTGTTTTTGCTCTTGTTTCAGTCCTTCTAACTGAGCAGCCACCTCGGCAATCTTAGCTTGTTTCTTTTCCATTTTTGGCGCAGCCTGAGCAATTAGTTGTTCAAGGTTCGCACGGATTTTCTGGTCAATCTTACTGTTACCTAAGTTGGCTAAGGAGGCGTGATGGTCAGCCAGGTCTTCTTCAAATTCTTTTAGTTCTGTCTTGAGCTGAGCCAGAAAATCCTGCACTTGGGCCAGCCTGCCAGCACGGTTGTTTTCCATGTGTGCCCTGCGGCGGTCGCGGTCTTCGTCTTTACGATGAAAGAAGTTATGACGGGCTTTGTTGAATGCCCGCCACAGGGCTTCATTTTGCTCCCGGCGGGCTACGGGCCCCACCTTCTTCCAGGCTTCCATCAGTTCGGTCAGTTCCTCCGTAGTGCCGCGCCAGTCAGTTGAATTTTGAAGGGATTCTGCCCGTTTGACGATGGCTTCTTTCTGCACCAGGTTATCATCATGTGTGACACGCAGGGCTGCGAAATGGCTGCGTTTGGCATTGTAAAAGGTATCCTTTGCAGCATTTAGCCTGTTCCAGATTTCCTCTGTCTTTTCTGCGGGCACCCGGCCGATGGATTTCCATTCATCCATCAGCAGGGCATAGTCGTCAGAGGTCTTGTTCCAGTCGGTGCTATCGCTGAGCTTTTCGGCACGCTCCACGAGGGCGCATTTCAGGGACAGGTTTTGTTCCTGTTCGGTTTGTATTTCTTCAAAATGCAGTTTTTTCCTTTCGAAGAAAAGATGCCTGGCGGCTATAAATCGTTGCCACAGGTTTTCATTTTTTTCATGAAAGGTGCGGCCTGTTTTTTTCCATTCTTCCAGCAAGTCGTTGCATTGCTGGGTGGCTTCTTTCCAATTTTCTGACTGAGCCAGTTTTTCGATTTTTTCAACGAGTTCCGTCTTCAGGTCGAGGTTGCTTTGTAGTTCTGCCCGTTCGGTTTCCTGTAGTTCCCGGCGGTGGTTGTAGAAGGAATCCCTTGCTGCCTCAAAGCGGAGCCGGAGCGCATCTGCACGGTCTTTATCCACGTAGCCGGTGTGTTTCAGATTTTCACCCAGCTCGCGCATCTCGTTCAAATCTTCTTTTTTCAGCCCACCTGCCTGAGCTAAGGCTTCCGCCCGTTCGATGATGGTCCGCCGGGCTTCATAGGCTTTGTCAACCCCTTCCTGAAGCTGGCTGTCCCAGAGGCCTACCTGCCGAAACAGGGGGATGAAATCGCCAACAGCCTGGGCACGCATCAGATGGTCGCGAATCATTTCTACGCGGCTGCTCAGCTTGTGTTTATCCTCGGTGAGCGCCCATTCAGAAGCTAGTTCACGAACCTTTCGTTCCTCATCCTTGAATTTTTCCCGAAGGGCATTCACGATGGCCTGAGCGGTCTCGGGGCGCATCATTTGCAAGGGGCGCTCCGGAGAAAAGACCGTAGCCTGCAACATCAGCATTCCATCACTGCGCAGGCTGCTGAATTCTTTGCCTTCAAACTGAAAATCGTCCCACCAGGAATTAGGAGTTTCTGATGCAGGAGGTTCCGTAGTATCGGGAGTATTGTGTTCCTGAGGTTCCGAATTTTCTGCTTCGGATGCAGCAGGCACAGGACTGCTCATCGGCTCTGTCTCGTTCGGCAAGGCATCAGGCAACGGGTCGGTTGTAGCGGGGTGCTCATTCTGTTGAATGGCTGGGGCTGATGAATCGGGACTGGGTAGTTGGGCCTGCCCGGCTTCCTGTAAGGTCTTTTCGGGTTCCATATCTCGGGCGTAAATCAGGGTGGCGGTATAGGGTCAAAGGGGCGAAGCACATACAGCTCCTCACTGCATACAATAGTACGATTTTGCCTGTGCCTTGTTATTTGGAGCCAAACACTTTGTTCAGCAAATCAGTGACTCGTGCGGCGGGGTCTTTACGGATTTTGTTTTCTTCATTCGCAATGTTGACGAATAACCCGTTCAGTGCCCGTTCCGTCACGTAAGCAGTGAGGTCCTCATTGATGCGCCTGCGGGTGGTGGGCAGTTGGTTATAAATACGGGTCAGATCGCCCCAATAAGCGGTGGCGCCTACCTTCCCCAAAGAGCTTTGAATGACGGGCCGGAATGCAGCGGTCAGGGGTGCCGTGGTCACTCTTTTCAAATAGTCTGTTGCCGCGCCATCGCCGCCACGAAGTATGCCTACCGCATCCTGAATGCTCATTTTCTTAATGGCATCTACGAAAATAGGAGCTGCCTTTCCGGCGGCATCCTCGGCAGCGCGGTTCATGGATAGGATGGCTTTATCTACCACATCGCCCAGCCCGATGGCGCGTAAGGTATTGGCTGCGTTTTGTGCCTCTGGGGGCATCATCACTTTGATGAGGGCATCGCCGAAAAAGCCATTTGTAGTATGCAGCTTTTTGGATGCATTCTGTGCGCCTATTTCTAATGCCTGCCGCAGGCCGGCGGCTATGTCGGAGCTTGAAAGATTACTAACCGAATTACCCTGAGTGTTGCTGCTGCTGCTTTCTCCTACTGCGTTTTTCAATACGTTCAGCCAGCCCTGAGCCTGCGTTTGCGAAGCGGTAAGGGAAAAGATTGCGAATGCGAGGATGCCTTTTTTCATGAATGATGGAATGGGAAAACCGGATACTGCCAAGAATGATGCCAAGGCCTGTGGAATTTGAATGGCGATTTCTCTGTTTTAGTTTTCATCGCCTATCCGCTCCTGCACCAGATACACATTCCGGTCGGCGGCACTACGGGCAATCAGCTCGCCCAGGTAGCCTGCGATGAAAAACAATGCACCCATCACCATGGTGGTGAGCGCGATGAAAAAAGGAGGCCGGTTGGCCAGGCCATAGTCCGGGCCGGCAAAGAGCCGCTCTATAATGAGCCAGGCCGCCAGCACAAAGCCAATGAACAGGGTGATCATACCCAACAGCCCGAAAAAGTGCATGGGTTTCTTGCCAAAACGAGAAATAAACTGGATGCTGAGGAGGTCTAGAAACCCATTCACAAAACGCTCCCAGCCAAATTTGCTGACCCCATATTTCCGGGGCCGGTGTACCACCACTTTTTCGCCAATCTTGCGGAAGCCGGCCCACTTGGCCAGGATGGGAATGTAGCGGTGCATCTCGCCATATACTTCGATGCTTTTCACCACGGCCTGCCGATAGGCTTTCAGGCCGCAGTTCATGTCGTGTAGTTTCAGGCCGCTCATTCGCCGGTTCACGGCATTGTAGAGTTTGGAAGGCAGGTTCTTGGTCAGCTTGTTGTCTAGCCGCACTTTCTTCCAGCCACTAACAAGGTCGTATCCATCGGAGGCAATCATTTGGTACAGCCCCGGGATTTCATCGGGCGCGTCTTGCAGGTCTGCATCCATGGTGATGACCACTGGCGCCCGGGTTGCCTTAAAGCCTTCATTGAGGGCAGCACTTTTCCCGTAGTTGCGCTGGAAACGAATAGCCCGGAGCGTAGGAAATTTCTGGCGTAGCTGCCCGATAACACTCCAGCTCTCATCGGTACTTCCATCGTCCACCATGATGATTTCATAGGGAAGGTGGTGTTCCGTACACACACGATGAATCCAGGCACACAATTCGGGCAGGCTTTCTTCTTCGTTGAATAAGGGGACGACGATGGAAATTTCTGGAGCCATAAAGGTTCTCTCGGTCAAGGCTTAATACCGGTTACAAAGTGAGCAATGGGTTCAGCCTAATGGGTTCCTTGCGCAGGTTTCGGCTTTTTCTTGGCAATAGCTGCGGCGATAAGCGAGAAAATTAACCCTTCAATCAGGGTGCCAAACAAGGCCCCGGCAGCAATGAAGACTTTGAAATATTTCTGCGTCATGGCCATCCCTTTCTCAATCTGCTCATCGGTCATCCCTTTCTGAGCGCTCATTCCTTCGCGTGCTTTGTCAAGCATTTTGGGTTCCATACCGGGGAATATTTGAAACATGAGCATAGACCAAATCACCATGACGATGGTGATGATGGCGGTCGCTTTAAAACAACTGCCAAACACTTGTCCAAAGGTTACTTCTGCCTGGTTGGCTTTAGTGAAGGCAAAAGCATTCAAGATGAGCCCGGCCAGCATTACGGCCCAGCCGATAAACTGAACCCCTTTATGTTCACTAAGGCCGGTCACCTCAAAGGCAACGAACAAAATGATGAGTGCAAGGGAGGTAAGGAACCCATACATAATGTGGGTCTGCTTCTGTTTTTTCATTTGTTTAAAATGATTTCGGTGTGATGATACGGTGAATGATGCCTGGGAGTCGCTGCCCGTCAAAAGGGTTATTAAAGGCTAAAGATGCCGCAGATTCCCGTTTGAAAGTCTGCAGGGCATCGGGCGAGAACAGGGTACAGGCCGACGGGCTGCCTTTGCTGATGGCCACTTGGGACATGCCAAATATCCTGCGGGGAGATGTGCTGAAGGCATCCAGAACACGGTCGAGTTTCACAGTATCGCCCAATGCCTGCAACACCAGCGACAGGGCAATTTCCTGGATGGCCATGCCTTCACCGGCAGATTCAAATTCTTTGGCTTTTGCGTCCCAGTCTTGCGGACGATGATGAGTGGCAATGCAGTCTATGGTGCCGTCTGCCAGCCCGGCAATTAGTGCTTGTCGGTCGGCCTCACTGCGTAAGGGCGGGTTCACTTTAAAAGCACTGTCATAGTGTTCCAGGGCCTCATCCGTAAGGAGCAAATGATAGGGCGTCACCGAGCAGGTCAGTTGCAGCCCTTCTGCTTTTGCCTGGCGAATCAATGCTACAGAAGCTGCCGCACTGATGCCGGTGATGTGAAGTTTAGAATTGCTGTAGCGCAGCAGCTCAATATCGCGATATACCTGGAGGCTTTCAGCCTGTGTGGGAATACCGGGCATGCCGAGATGGGTAGAGCGTGCACTTTCGTGCATCAATCCTCCCACTGCCAGGCTTTGGTCTATGGGCAACTGAATGATAATGCCGGAAAATGCATGTACGTATTCCAGCGCTTTCAACATGAGTCCACTACTCTGAATGGGTTTCCAGCCATCACTAAAGGCTATGGCGCCCATGGCCCGCATGTCCATCATTTCCGCCAGGTATTTCCCTTCGATCCCCTGGCTGACGGCACCTAATGGATGCAGCCTTACGGCCTGACCCTTTGCCTGTCGTATGGCGTATTGCACACCCGAGCGCCCATCAGTAACGGGCTTCGTGTTGGGTAATAAAAAGACATCTGTAAAACCACCACGGGCTGCCGCCTGAAGACCCGACTGAATGGTTTCTTTTTGTTCAAAACCGGGCTCGCGGTAGTCGGCAAAAAGATCTACAAAGCCGGGCGAAAGATGTAAGGTGGCCGCATCAGAAGCCTGATATACGGAGATGTTTTCATCGCTAACGGATAAGTCCAGGGCGATATCCTGAATACGCCCGTCCGCAATCAGTACATCAGCAGCCAGGCCATGAAATTCAGACTGGGAGTCCATCACGATGACTTGACGGAGCAAGAGCGGCGACATGGGAGGGGAAGTAGCGAATTAAGTAGAAACGTAGGTTGTTTTGGTTTGCCTGCCGGCGATTAGTAGCCCGGTCTCAGCAGCCAAAAAAACGAGGGCTAAAATAACGCAAACTTTCCAAAGAGGTAGAGCACCCGAACTGCCAGAACCCGCTGCTGCCGCGCTTTCCGGCGTTTGCCAGCTCGCATTTTTATCCGGCCATCGGGCACGGAGCTGTTCCATATCCCAAAAGGCTAAGCCGGAATAGGCACGGGTGCCATTGAGCGCGATGAGCGCAGTATCGCCGGAAGGAGCAGCAAGCTGATAAAAGCCGGGAGCCTCTGTGGCAGCATCTACAAACACGTCCACACCGCCGCCCACTACGCGCTGTGGAGGAATAGCATCCAGTCCCGGGCCTATGAGATGCACCATGTTTTGTTCTCCGGACTTGGATAAGGGCATAAATGCTGATTGCCCCTCGCCGGCACTGAGCGCATACACAGCCCCACCACTGCTTTGCAACGCCATCTGATAGAGAAAGGGCACAAAGAAGTAGGATGCCGGAAAGTTGCCTCCTTCTATATCGGCGGAGCTTGCACCGAGGTAAAAACTGCCTGGCCCACTTGAATAACGTGCCAGCAAGGGACTCCCATTGCGGAAGGAAAGGATGTTTTGTCCATTGGCGGAATACTCTGATGTGATATCGAAGTGCCAGTTTGCTACGGGCAATTGCACATTTTCAGGAATATTTTCAAAGACATTTTTCACAATGTCAGCCCCTCGCTGCAGGCTGGCCACTGCCTGCGATACGGTGTCCAGACCAGTTACACGAACATCCCCAGCCCAAGCCAGGGCCGCATTCAAACTACTGAAATCAGTGCTCTTACCTGGGAACAGGCAGACACTCTTCCCCGCTGCTAATGCCTGCTGCACTTGCTGCCCTACTGCCTCGGGCATTCGGGTGATGCCATTGAGGATAATCAGGTTGTAAGGCCTCCAGTTTGAAGGCGCTTCCTCCAACCGCTCACTGCGCACGTCAAATCCTGCATAGCTGCGAAATGCCGCCAGTAAATAGGGACTGGGAGCCGTCTGATTGAGTACGAGTACGGACAAACTGGGCGCACTGCGCGCAGCTATCCGAAAACTGTCGTCAACATGCAGGGAAGCATCGTTGAGCGCAAGCTGAATTCGCTGCCAACCTGTTTCTGAGACGGAAAAATGTAGGGTATCGCTGCTCCTGCCCTGCTCATCAAATCGTATGGATGCCGCACTCTTGACCTGCCCATTCACAGCTAGCTGCATCACGGGCTCTGCTTCGGTCGCCTTGCCCACTCGCTTTGTGCGTATCACCAGGCTGTTGCCGGCACCACTGTGCAACACCGGGGCATTCAGAAATGCGGTGTCTATATAAATATTGCTGCGCTGAAGCGGCTGCACAGCTATGGCATGTAACCGGATACCCCGAATTTCTGACGCTGCCGGCTGCGCCGAAAAATTACCCTGCGGGAAATTGCTGTAGTAATACAAATCGGCAGTGGCCCGCCCTTCAGCTTGCATGAGCGCCTGCAATCGGGCAAAAACCTGCTCCGATCGGTAACTCACCGGCGCAATATGGATTTGACTAAGCGTTGCAAGCACTTTTTCTGCCGACTCAGGCTCTATTACAGGGGCCTTGTCGTTGTTGAGGAGTATAAACGGACTACCCGGCGCTGCCGCCTTTATTTGCTCCCGCGCCGCATCTATTGCTACCCCTAGTCCACTGCGAATCCCTTGCTCCAGGCCCATCGCGGGATTGTTGTCTATATAAATAACCTGTAGCCTGTCTCCAGTCTTTGTGGATTGCCGGTCATGCAAAAAAGGTTGCGCAAAGGCTAATACCAAAACGGCTAGGAAAAGTATCCTCGAAACAAGTAATAACTTGTAACGAAGCTGGCTGGAACGACGAGAACGGAGCTGAAGCGAACGCAGAAAACGTGAATGCGGAAAATAAACCCGCTTATACCGCCTCAGGTTGAATAGATGGATGGCCAAAGGCAGGGCTAATGCCAGACCGGCAAACAAAAAGAATGGATTAATAAAGCCCACACCTACGAAGATAGGGTCGCGCGTCCCCGGACGCGCGACCGGCGGGTGGCCATCCCCGGATGGCCAAGTTCAACAGTTACTTTTGCCCCTTTAGCACACACTAACTTGTATCCACAAATCATTACCCTCAGCAAGGGAACTTTAAGTCTCGAACTCCTCAATAGTATCGTCGTCGAACAGCACCCAATCGCTGTGGACAAAGCCACCCAAAACGGTGTAAATGATGCTTTCGACTTCCTGAAACGTTTTTCACAAGACAAACTCATTTACGGGATCAATACGGGCTTCGGCCCCATGGCGCAATACCGCATCCCGGATGAAGAACGACAAGCACTTCAATACAACCTGATCCGCAGCCACTGCTCCGGTATCGGCGCATTACTTACGCCCTTACAAATGCGGGCTACCATGCTGGCACGCCTCAATACGATGCTGCTCGGATTCAGCGGCGTACACCCGCAGCTCGTGGAGGTGATGGTTCCCCTGATTAATGCAAAAGCATACCCTTGCATCTATGCACACGGTGGTGTCGGTGCCTCGGGAGACCTCGTCCAACTAGCTCACCTCGCCCTGGGCCTCATCGGTGAAGGAGAAATGTGGTATGATGACAAAATTGTCCCCGCCGCTCAGGTCTTTCAACAATTAGGTATTAAACCGCTCAGGATTCATCTACGCGAAGGATTGGGCCTCCTCAATGGCACAAGCTGCATGACCGGCATCGGTGCCATCAATGTGCTCCACGCCCGTAAACTCCTCACAGGTTCCATCTTGTTTTCGCTGATGGTAAATGAGATTATGGAAGCCTATGACGACCATTTTTCTGAAGGCCTCAACAATGTAAAACTGCACCCGGGCCAGCAGATTGTTGCTGCTGCCATGCGTGGCATTACCCGTAAAAGCGGGCTCATGCGCAAACGCCATGAACATCTTTATGAACGAAAAGTAACGGAAGAGGTACTGGAAGATAAAGTCCAGGAATATTATAGCCTCCGCTGTGTCCCGCAAATCCTCGGCCCTGTATATGAAACCGTGGACAATACAGCACGAGTCATCGAACGGGAACTGAACAGCGTCAACGATAACCCGGTTATTGACTACCACAACGAAAACATTCTCCATGGAGGGAACTTCCACGGGGATTATGTCGCGCTCGAAATGGACAAACTGAAAATTGCTATCACCAAGCTTTCCATGCTAGCTGAAAGACAACTGAATTTCCTGCTTAATCCTGCTTTGAATAAAAAACTGCCACCCTTCGCTAATGCCGGAAAATTGGGCCTAAACTTCGGCGTGCAAGGCTTTCAATACCCTGCCGTCAGCAACGTAGCCGAAAACCAGGCTCTGAGCACCCCGCTCTATATCCACAGCATCCCCAATAACAACGATAATCAGGACATCGTCAGCATGGGCACGAATGCCGCCTCTGCCTGTGCCCGGGTCATCGAAAACAGCTTTGAAGTTTTGGCCGTTCAGGGCCTCACCCTCGTGCAGGCTATTGGCATGAGGGGTATTCAGGAAAAACTTTCACCCGCTACTCAATGGATGTGGCAGGAACTCAGCAGCATTGCCCCACCCTTCCAGGAAGATTATCCGGCTACACAACGCCTGACGGCCATCAAATCCTGGCTGATGGAAACAGAAGTAGGCGAGAAAATGAAACGACTTTTAGGCTGGTGATTTTTTAAACAGCTCCCTTATGAATTATGCATTCGTTACCGGCGGCTCTCGGGGTATTGGCCGTGCCATCTGCCTGAAGCTCGCCGAAATGGGCTACCCGGTTTTGCTCAATTTCAAAGGCAATAAACCTGCAGCAGACGAAACTGTTGCACTTGTTCGGGCACAAGGCGGATCTGCTGAAGCCCTTTGCTTTGATGTTTCAAATTCAGAGGAAGTACAGAAAGTTACTGGCGAATGGCTCGAAGCACACCCAAACGATAAAATCGAAGTGCTGGTCAATAATGCCGGTATTCGTCAGGACACCTTGCTGATGAGCATGACGGACACACAGTGGAATGCTGTGCTGGACACCTCTCTCGGCGGCATGTATTCTGTTACGAAAGCAGTACTAAATCAGATGTTGCTCGCCCGATATGGGCGTATCATCAATATTGTTTCGCTCTCTGGCCTGAAGGGTATGCCCGGTCAGGTGAACTACAGCGCTGCTAAGGCGGGCATGATTGGCGCTACAAAGGCCCTGGCCCAGGAAATCGCTAAGCGAAACATCACCGTAAACGCCATCGCTCCGGGCTTTATCAAGACGGACATGACAGAGGAATTAAATGAGAAAGAGCTCGCTAAAATGATTCCCGCCCAGCGCTTTGGTACCGCGGAAGAAGTAGCTGCCCTGGTGGGATTCTTAGCTTCAAAAGAAGCCGCCTACATCACCGGGCAAGTGATTTCAGTGAATGGCGGCCTGTATTCATAAGCTCTGGTTTCCCAAGGGCATTCAGGCCCCCCGCATCCTGGTTACATGAGCTATGGTCAGCCTGATTTCTTCATAACTGAACGTATCAGGTAAGGCTTCTTTGAGCATTTTTAACCGGGCAGTTCCATGTTCCCTAATGGCATTTTCAATTAAGGACTGATGGGCTTCAGTAACGAATTTTCGTATCGGCAAGGCGCCGCTTTTCACGAGTGCTGCAAGATGATCGTAAATGGAGGAAATGCTTAAACTGCGCATCTGAGCAATCTCTGAAGGAGCATAACCTTCCTCTAATAATGCCCATGTTCGCTGATGTGTTGCGGATATTCCCCGGTTTTCTTGTTTGCGTAGAGTTGGAGCAGATATATCTCGTCGTGCGGACTTCCGGGCAGCCATGCGGGATTCCAATCCATGTTGCAGGCAATAATCGTTCAGCACGGCCAGAAATACCGCACCATACCGTGCCAGCTTCACGGGGCCAAAACCGGAAATCCGGAGTAACTCTTCATTGTTTTGAGGAAGAAACTGAACTAATTCCCGCAATGTGGCATCTGAGAATATGACGAATGCGGGCAAGTCTTGGGCATCTGCTAATTCTTTCCGTTTTGCTTTCAGCATTCGAAATAATTCTGGTTGCTCCACTTCTGAAACGGGCACATAGTCTCTATTGTTTTCATTTCCTCCAGTGCCCGAAATTTCCGGAATCATCACGTAGGCCTTACCAAATAATACGGGCTTGCCCTTTTCACTGATTTCGATCCCTTGCGGGAAAACCAGGGAAGGCCTCAGGAATCCTTGCCGCAACAGTTCCTTGCCGATACGCTGCCATGTATTCAGGTCGTATTCTTTTCCTACGCCAAACGTAGGCAAGGCCTGATGTACGGCATTCGTTGTCGTAGTATCGCCGCAAAGGAGTGATGCTACATAACTCAGGCTTTGTTCACCCTGGAGCCGTACCACGGCAGACAATACTTTTTGTGCAGCAATTGTGGCATCATTCACCGGGGAATGGCCACAACACACATCGCAATATCCGCAGTGCTCCGGGGCATTTTCGCCAAAATAATTGAGGATGGTTCTTCGCCGGCAGATGGTTAACTCGCAATAGTGTCTCATCGCATCCAGCTTGCGATTCAGGATTTGTGTCTGTGCTGGATTGTCGGCGATGTAACAGAAGTTGCGCAACTTCAGAACATCACCTTTTGAATAAAAAAGAAGGGCACGGCTGGGAAGCCCATCCCTACCAGCCCGGCCTGTTTCCTGATAATATCCTTCCATATTCTTGGGCAGATCGGCGTGTATCACAAAACGCACATTACTCTTGTCAATGCCCATTCCAAAAGCAATGGTCGCTACTACTACTCGCAATGTATCTCGTTGAAATGCTTCCTGGCAGAGATTGCGGTCCTCAGTGCAAAGTCCGGCATGGTAGCATGCTGCTTTGATGCCGGAGTCGCGCAAGGTTTCTGCCAGGCCTTCTGCCCGGTTACGCGACAGGCAGTAAATGATCCCACTGTCTTCTGAATGCTCATGAAGGAAGCGGACAATTTGCGCTTCATGTGCCTTTTTCGGCAATACCTGATAATAAATATTAGGACGGTTGAACGAATGTTCAAACACGCGGCCCCTTTCTAAATGCAGCTTCGCCAGAATGTCTTCTTTGGTATGCTTGTCTGCTGTTGCGGTAAGAGCCAATATCGGAGCCTGCGGAAAGTATCGTTTCAAAGCTCCCAGCTCCAGATATTCTGGTCGGAAATCATGCCCCCACTGGGAAATACAATGCGCTTCGTCAATGGCTATGAGCGACACGTTCAAGGTCTGAAGATGTTCAACAAAACGCCGTCCGCCCATGAGCCGTTCTGGTGCGATATACAAAAGCTTCAGCCGGCCATTCCGGAGCTGTGTCCAGATGGCCTGTTGTTCTTCCTGCGATTGGCTGGAATTAAGAAGACCAGCAGGAATCCCATTTTGCCGCAAGGCATCTACCTGGTCTTTCATCAAGGCAATCAGCGGAGAAACCACAATCGTCAGTCCTTCCATCATCAATGCCGGCAATTGGTAGCAGATGCTTTTACCACCTCCGGTAGGCATCAGCACCAAAGCATCTTGACCACTGAGTACATGGTTGATGATGGCCTCTTGCCCCGGCCGAAATGAGGAATAGCCAAAGAAATGCTGCAACGCATGTCGTACTTGCTGCGAAGGAAGAAGAGACATTATTATAGAAACAGGACTCGGTTCTCGGGACAATTACACCTGAACGAAATTCCCCAAAATGGCCCAAACGCCTGCTGTGCCTAATGGCTCATCAAACGCTTCGCTGATGAGGTCGCTACTGAGTCCCGTGAGCTGAACAAGGTCGAAGCCGCCCTGAAGGATGTTATCCTCTCCTGCATAAGCATTCAGGGCAATTTCATTTTGAATACCGCCGGCAGCCTGAGTAATCCAGGGCTTAATGTGGGCAAGGCCATGTTCGCTGCGCAATTGGCGAAGCCGCGCTGCATGCCGCGCTTCGGTGGCTTGGAGTTGTAAGAGCCCTTGTACAAGCTCACCTTTTCCTTTAATAGAAATAATGGCTCCTTTAAGGGCACGCACCCCAAAGTCGCTCAGCATTTGTGCCAGGGACAGAAAGCTGAGGTAATCTTCCATCACCTGTACGAAAGGCCCGGGAGCCTTCCCTTTGCCCCCGGTAAAATCGAATTGATGCGGTACGGTAGAGGCATCCACACCTGCCGACTGCATCATCTGCTCCACAAAACTCAGTTGTGCCTTTTTATTTCCGGAAATCACCTGGATACAGGTACGATCCTGAGGCTGGGAAACAGGGAATAAGTTCGCCTGCTTCAAAGCCAGTTCTAAGAAAGAAGATTCCAGGCGGGTGTGTGTCAAAACCATGCGGAGCAATTCACCGGCATCTTCAGTGGTTTGCGCTCTTCCGGGCTTCACAAACGAAAATAGAGGCAAGGCGGTCAGGGCCAGCTTGGGCGCACAATAGGAAATGAGGCCGCGCCGATCAGTTGCAGGAGTATGGCTTTCAACTTCGGCCAGGGTATCGAGTATCCGGCAAAGATTCATAGCAATATTTTTTTAGGATTTCAGGCGAGCTGAAGCTTATCCGTATTCAGCTTTTGATGGATGTAAGGATGAATGAGCATGAGTGCATCGGTCGGGCTTCGGGCAATGTCCACTCCGGAAACGGGATTAATAATTGAAACATCTGCAAACGAATTGGGAAGAAGCATTTCCCGAATAACCGATGCATGACGGGCTTCTACCGAGGCGATTTTCCCAATAAATCCGAGGTGGATAGAATCGCTGCAATAAACGCCCAGGCCATTATAGGCGCTTACCATAAGGTCTTTAATATCCCTGGCTGCATTCAGAACCGAAGCCCTGTTGCTGAAATCAATTCCGGAAAAATCCATGCTCAACGAGCCAATAGCTTCCGAGCGGAGCACGGCACGGAATAAGGCTGCATGAGCCTGATCGTGGCTCAGAATTTCCAAAAATGCAGCTTGTTCAGAGGCATTGCTACCCGCATAAAATTAATTTAATACCTGCTCAAAAAAAGCTGTTTCAATTTGTTCTATTGCATAGGCAAAATTGAGTGCAGCGACATCACCTGAGCCTAAATCAATACGGCCATCAGGCTCAAGAGTATCCGGATCGCGCCGGCAACCGCTTCCGACGAGCAACGCAAGAGTAGCCAGTCCCATAAAATGTCGTCTGGAAATTCCGGAAGGGCTTGTAGGTATTTGCAACATGGTAGGTAGTTGAACGGGGGAGCAGATGAAAGTATTTCTTCCGGAGCAGCATGATGAAGGAGAATGCTCTATGAAGAACAAAGCAAATGAATGCTGCGAACAGCCTGACAAGATAAGATTTTGAAATAGGAATGAAAGGAGCATCTGCAACCGTTTCCTGCATACTGTTAATAAGCTGTGCATAGGCTTCTTTATCATCCTGAAGGGGTATGCCAGAACTGTATCTTTATAAGGAACAAACACCCTTGCTATGTTCGAAGAAGAAGATGATTTCCTAGATGATGACTTTGAAGAATTGGAAAACCTGCTGACTCGCTATGAACAGATAAGAAGGGGCGAAGGAGGCATGATGGTCGAAGAAGAATTTGAACGTGTAGTAGAATATTTCTTTCAAAACAGCGATGAAGAACAAGCCCTGCTGGCTTGTGATATTGCGCGTACCTATTATCCTTTTTCCAGCTCCATCCTATTGCTGCGTGCTGAGATCCTGACTCAGGCACAAAAGTTTGGCCAGGCATTGAAACTACTCGACGAGTTGGATCAACTCGACCAGCACAACTTAGACGCGGTCTTACTCCGTTCTGATATCCTTCTTAGTCAGTTGAAATTCGCTCAGGCATCCGTGCTGCTGGAATCAGAAATTGAATTTTTTAACGGCCGTGACCGTATCGAATTACTCCAGGAATTGGCAGACGTTTATGATGAATGTGAAGACTTTGAAGCAGTTTTTGAAACCCTGAAAAAAATTCTCTCACTAGACCGGCGCAACGAAGAGGCCTTACAAAAAATCTGCTTCTGGGCCGATTTCAACAACCGTCAGGAAGAAAGTATCGAACTGCACCGTCAGCTTACCGACGAAGACCCTTTCAATGCGCTAGCCTGGTTCAACCTGGGCTCAGCTTATCAGGGGCTGAAGCTCTTTGAACAGGCGATAGATGCCTATGAATTCTGCGTGGCGATAGATGACACCTTCGAATTTGCCTACCGGAATATGGCAGACGCTTATATGCGCCTGAAATGGTACGATAAGGCCCTGGAAGCATTGCAAAAACACCTTGAAATTGCCAAGCCGGAAGATGTGATCTTCGAAGCCATGGGCTATTGCTGGGAAAAGCAAAAGGACTTCCGAAAGGCACGACACTACTACCGTCAGGCTTCTCAACTTTCTCCACAGGATGACGGCATCTTCTTCAAAATCGGCGAAACCTATGCCCGGGAAAAACAATGGGAGAAAGCCGTGAAATCATACAGTGTTGCCTTGCATCTCAATAAAGAAAATGCAACCTATTGTATGGCCATCGGCAATTGCCTGATGGAACTGGACGTGACCAACGAAGCCCTCGTCTGCTACCTGAATGCGGTACGCCTGAAACCAGGAAATAAAAGCACTTGGGTAGCATTGATTCGGGGTTTGTTCATCGCAGGATATCTATCCGATGCACTCACTCAAATCTCCATAGCCCGCGACCATTGCGGCCCGAAGCCCGATTTCGAATATTATGCCGCCGCAGTTTTAATTGAAATGGGGAATACAAAAGAAGCGATGATCACCTTGGAACACGCATTGAAAGAAGCGCCCAACCGGGTGAAAGTGTTCACCGAACTGAACCCGGAATACTTACGCCGCAGTGCCGTGGCCGAATTAATCAGCAGGTACAAGAAGAAATAAGTCTGCCTTACATGTGCCCCACCTCTTCCGGAATCTGGTAAAAAGTAGGATGGCGGTAAATCTTATCATTTGCGGGGTCAAAGAGTGCTTCACTTTCTGAAGGCTCAGAAGCATGAATGTTTTTGCTTTCTACAACCCAGATTGACACGCCTTCATTGCGGCGGGTGTACACATCACGGGCATTCTCGATGGCCATGCGGGCATCTGCCGCGTGTAGCGAACCGGCATGTTTGTGATCAAGCCCGGCTTTGGAGCGGATAAAGACTTCCCATAGCGGCCATTCTTGCTGTAGTTCCGCTGCTGATTTCTGTTCGGGACCTCCGGCAGCTTCCTTATCGCCATAGTCGCCGTAACGGCAGATTGCGTTTAGATGATTCATCGTTTGAACGTTTTTGAAAGAAAATGCAGGAACATTTCCGACCCGAATGTCTTGTGTTTTTCAAAACAAATTTCACCATTGTTGCTTCGTCTGGTATCGGCAAATAAGGTGTTCGCTCAAATAGAATATTTCATTAGAGGTAATGCACTGTTTCGTGTCAGCCCATCTTATAAAATTCTACTCTTTCTTCGGGTAATCAGGAGCTTCCATTGGAACGGGAAAAGCCTTCCCAATTCACAACGCTTATTTTTGCTCGTTTCCATTGTGTTCGACTGTTATGTTTAATCTCGTTTTATTCGGGCCTCCGGGTAGTGGTAAGGGTACTCAATCCATCAATATCACGCAGAGCTATGGCCTGCAACACATCTCAACCGGCGACCTGCTCCGCAGCGAGGTGTCCGGGCAGACGCCCTTGGGCATTGAGGCTAAGAAGTATATGGATCAGGGGCTCTTGGTTCCTGATGAGGTAGTCATTGGTATGATTTCTTCGCTAATTGATCAGCATCCGGATGCCCGTGGCTTCAACTTTGATGGCTTTCCCCGCACCCGTGCTCAGGCAGAAGCCTTAGATGCTTTACTTCAGTTTAAACAGACTCAGATTCATCTGGTGCTTTCGCTCGAAGTGCCCCAGGAAGAGCTTACCCGCCGTATGCTGGGCCGGGCTGCCACATCGGGCCGCAGCGATGACAATGCAGAAGTCATAGCCCGTCGTATTGTCGAATACAAGGAGAAAACGTTCCCGGTAGCGCAGTATTATGATGAGCAAGGCAAGCTCGCTGTGATAAAGGGCGACCTCAGCATTGATGATACCTTCCATGCTCTGAGTAAAGAAATAGATAGACACCTGCTGCCAGTTTCATAAATAGGCTGCTTGCAATTTTTATAAAATATCGCCTGCCCGAATACATTGCGCTTAGCTCCGTTCTGCAATTTTCTACTGCTGCTCCTGCTGGCATGGCCCGGCAGCAGCTCTGCGCAAACACCCCAAAAGGAAAATCTGAAGCAGCCCCGTATCCTCATGTTGGTGGATGCTTCTTCCTCGATGTTGCAACCTTGGAATGCCGGTTTAAACCGTTTCCAAACAGCTTCCCGCATCGTCATCCAGCTCATGGACAGCATCTATTCGGTCAATCCTGCTGTAGAGTTTGGCCTTCGGGTCTATGGGCATCAGAGTCCGGCCCAAAACAATGACTGCTTCGACAGCAAGCTGGAAGTTTCTTTTTCTAAAGACAACCTGGCTCAGATGGATTTGCGCTTAGCCAGTATAGTACCCTTTGGCGTTTCACCCATAGCATACTCGCTCAAAGAGGCCGCCCTCAACGACCTGCTGGATGAGCAACGCAATGCCTATAGCATCATTCTGCTGACGGATGGCGGGGAGAGTTGTGGCGGTAATATCTGCGAAGTGGTGAAGCTGCTGCTGGAAAGTAAAATCCACTTTACGCCTTACATCCTGAGTCTGGTGGATTATGCCCCTTTGCGCAAGCAATATGAATGCCTCGGAAATTACCTACAGGTAGCCAGGCCCGATGATATCCCTAAGGCGCTCCATAGCATTGTGGAGGATTATCGCCCCATCCTCTCAGCACCAATTATGGTGACCCAATTAGAAACGCCGGCTAAACCGAAGCAACAGGCAACACCGGTTCTTCAAATCACCAATCTACCCAAGCCCGCTCCTTTCCAACGTGAAACGGTAACGGCTCTGGCTCCTTCCGGGATGACTCCATTAAGGGTGTCTCTGTCTTGGTGGCCAGAGCCTCATTATAGCCTTAAGCAGCGCCGCATCCAACTTCCTTTTATCGCAGCAGACAAAGAAGATGTCTCGGCTTTGACACCAGAATCTTCACCCAAAACGCTAAAGACCGAAGGCAGCAATGAACCTCACGAACTGCAAAGCAGGAATCCGAATATCGCGATAAAGCTACCGGAGCTTCCCGCTGAGAAAAAGCGTGATACAGTAGATGCAGTAAAGCCCCATCGCGACACGGCCACCCGGACGATGATCAGCATCAAAGCATTGCCTCCGGTTGTAAGCAGCACAAGACCGGTAGCTGCCGTCCGGCCCGTGGCTCCCAAGCCCGTAGAAGCCACCTACACCCGTGAAACGGAAGACTCGAAAGAAACCAGCTTAGCCATCCTGTTCACCAATGGCCACGGCAAATTTTATTCTACCTCCCCGCAGCTTCAGCTTTTAGATGCAGCCACGGGCAAACTCATCAAGCAGTTTTATCGGACGGTAGATGCCAATGGCAATCCCGACCCGCAAATCATCCCTGCAGGCACCTATAACCTGCGTGTAGTTGGTCAAAGTAGTATGCTGATGCGCCGGGTGCTGGTGGAGGCCAACAAGAAAAATAAACTCATCGTCAAGGTGTCGAACGGTTCTTTGCGCTTTGAATATTATGATGCACCGGGCCGCCCGATTACCGAGTTCGAAGCATTAGTGAACATTCGCTTTGAGCCAGGGCCCACGATTCATCAGCGCTGCACGGCAGAATTAGAATACCCTCCCGGCAACTATTACATAGAAGTCAACACCATGCCCATCACCCGGTTTAATGTGGACATTGACTTTGGCGCTACGTCTGTCGTGTATTTACCCCAGCCCGGCTTTGTGCAATTCACCAACACTACACCCAAAGGGAAAGTGCAGTTGTTTGCCCCGCTGGGAAATCAATTCGTTCACTTTGCGGATGTGAGCATTACGGGCAATCCCGGATCGCAAAAGTTGCGGCTCAAGCCCGGCGCCTACGAAGCACATTGGGTAAAAAACCCTGAGTTGCCCTATGCCAGTGAAACGATAGAGCACTTCAACATTAAGAGTAATTCACTGACGGAAGTGGAGCTGCATTGAGTGGATATTTCCATTTCGAAAGAACCGGAGAAATCTAGTCCTGCTCTTACCTTGCGCCGATGCAATCCAGCTTGCTGCTGGCCATCATTCTGGCCTATTTCGCGCTGCTTTTAGGTATCGCCTTCTACACTTCCCGCCATTCCGATAACGACAGCTTTTTTATTGGCAACCGCTCTTCCAAATGGTGGGTGGTCGCTTTTGGCATGGTAGGCACTTCGCTCAGCGGAATGACCTTTATTTCCGTGCCGGGCACAGTGGGCTTACAAGCTTCTGATGGAGGCCCTTTTGGCGGTTTCACCTATTTCGAAGTCGTGATCGGCTATTGGCTGGGTTATTTCGTAGTCGCCTTTATGTTGCTGCCGCTCTACTACCGGCTGCGGCTTACCTCTATCTATTCCTACCTCGACCAGCGATTTGGCAATACGAGCTACAAGACCGGTGCCCTCTTCTTCATTCTCTCGCGTACCCTGGGTGCCACGCTCAGGCTTTATTTAGTAATCAAAGTGCTCGAGCTTTTTGTGTTGAAAGTAATGGGCATTTCGTTTGAGCTGAGTGCCATCGTCATCCTGGCACTCATCCTGCTTTATACCTATCGGGGCGGTGTAAAAACCATCGTCTGGACGGACACCCTGCAGACCACGTTTATGCTGCTGGCCCTCATCACCTGCGTGGTGTATATGCTGCATTCACTTGACTTGTCTTTTGGAGGGGCCTGGCAGCAGATGAGCGAACAGGGCTTGAATCGCCTCATCGTTACCGATCCGGCAAGCGGGAAATTTTTCCTCAAAGAAATCATCGGAGGCGCCTTCATCACGATTGCTATGACCGGCCTCGACCAGGAGATGATGCAGAAAAACATCTCCGTTCGCACCCTTGGCGATTCTCAGAAAAACATGATTGTCCTGAACTTCCTGCAGGCAGGTGTCGTGTTTTTATTCCTCACCTTGGGCGGGCTGCTGTATCTATTCGCTACAAAAAACGGGGCACAGTATGCTTCGGGAGCTCAGGGCTGGCAATTACTCTGGTCGGGCAGTGGCAGCGTTTCCGCTCATGCAGGTGGCGACAATCTCTTCCCCAGTTTTGCCATCCATCATGCCCCGTTTTTCATCACTGTCTGTTTCATGATTGGCCTTATTTCGGCACTATTTCCTTCCGCCGATGGGGCGCTCACGGCACTCACTTCTTCCTTCTGCATTGACATTATCGGCTTGAAACGCAGGCCGGACTGGGACGAGCGGAAGCAACGCCAGGTGCGGCTTATCGTGCATAATGCCTTTGCCCTGATATTCCTCGCCTGTGTCTTTTTCTTTCGTGCCACCGACAATGGCTCCCTCATCCGTACACTCCTGATAGTTGCCGGCTACACTTACGGCCCTTTGCTGGGGCTCTTTGCCTTTGGCATGCTCAGCAAACGACAGCCCGGCGAGCTGGCAGTACCTATTATCTGTATCGCTGCCCCGGTGGTTTGCTATCTCTTAAAATCAAACGAAGCACGCTGGCTCGGTGGCTATGTTATCGGCACCGAACTCTTGCCCATCAATGCCGCCCTCACTAGTGCCGGGCTACTTTTGTTTTCAAAAAAAGAACAACGCCCTGCTGCTGTTCGGGAAGAAGCCTGACCCCTTTTTTTATAAAAATATAGATGCTGCCTGCCCTTTAGGGCACATGATTTTTAAAGCACGATCATACCTGGGCCCTGGTGAAAGAAATATGAAAGAACAACTCAACAACATTAAACTCCGCGATTGGACGGAAACCCGCGCACACAGTAGCTGGCAGATTTTTAAAATCATGGCAGAATTCGTGCAGGGCTTCGATATGCTGGCTAAAGTGGGGCCCTGCGTCTGCATCTTCGGTTCAGCCCGCACCCAGCCAGGGCATAAATATTATGAACTGGCCGTTGAGATTGCCCGTTTGTTTGCGGAAGAAGGTTTTGGCATCATCACAGGCGGTGGCCCAGGCATCATGGAAGCTGGCAATAAAGGTGCTCATTTTGCCGGCGGCAGAAGCATCGGACTCAATATCGAATTGCCTTTTGAGCAGCATGTGAACCCATTTATCGAACACGGCAACAGCATCAACTTTGACTACTTCTTCGTGCGGAAAGTCATGTTCACGAAATATGCACAAGGCTTCATCATGATGCCCGGAGGTTGGGGCACGATGGATGAATTTTTTGAAGTCGCTACGCTTATTCAAACCCGAAAATTCACCCAGACTCCAATGGTATGCGTGGGTAAGGCTTACTGGAGCGGGCTCTTTCAATGGATGCGGGAGGTCATGCTCGAAACGGAAGGCAATATCTCTCCCGGCGACCTGGAGATGATTAAGATTTATGATACCGCTGAAGAAGTAGTGGCTCACTTTCGCGAGTTCTATACCCACAACAAGCTGGGCCCTAATTTTTAAAACCGGTCCCTGCCTCAGGTTGCCCATACAGTTTGTTCCGGCTCATTTCTAAAACAACATGACACAAACCCGTAGTTCCGACATCAATTCATACGCGGAGCAATTCAGCTCACCGGAGTCCCCCATATTGGCCGCGCTTAACCGGGAAACCCATCTGAAGGTAGAATTGCCGCAAATGCTCAGCGGGCATCTGCAGGGCGCTTTGCTGTCCATGTTCAGCCGGATGATTCGGCCCCGGCGCATCCTTGAAATAGGAACCTATACGGGTTATTCTGCCATCTGCCTCGCTCAGGGCCTCTGCGATGACGGACTGCTGCATACCATTGATATCAATGAAGAATTAGCAGACATGCAACAACGCTATTGGCAGGAAGCCGGCCTGGCCCACAAAATCATAGCGCATCTCGGTAAAGCCACCGAAATCATTCCCGGAATTAATGAGCGTTTTGACCTTTTGTTCATTGACGCAGATAAGCAAGGCTATGCCGGGTATTATGATTTAGTTATTGATCGTGTCCGTACTGGTGGTTTTATCTTCGCCGACAATGTGCTGTATGATGGGGAAGTGCTGCTGCCCGCCTCGGAGCAAAGCAAGAACGGGAAAGCGATCCAGGCCTTCAACCAGAAAATAAGTGCCGATGATCGGGTGCAGCAGGTGTTGTTGCCGATTCGGGACGGACTGTTGGTAATGCAGAAATTGTAATCCCGCACGGGGAGCAAGTTTTTCCTGCCGATGGATGAAACAGGTTTCGATGCCCGGCAGAGTAGGGTAGTGTCAATAAAAAATTAGTGATGAAGCAATATATACTCCTTCTGTTCAGTGTGCTTGTAGCCACTTCTGTAAAGGCGCAAAGCTTTTCGGAACGTGCAACAGCTTACGTAACTAAGTATAAAGACTGGGCAATAGCAGAGCAGCAACGTTCCGGCGTGCCGGCCGCTATCACCCTGGCTCAGGGCATCCACGAAACCAATGCCGGTGCCAGCGAGTTAGCCACAAATGCCAACAATCATTTCGGAATCAAATGCAAAAAGGAATGGATCGGGGATACCTATGCCTACACCGACGATGCAGAAAACGAATGTTTCAGGAAATACAAGTCTGCCCTGGATTCATATCACGACCACAGCGACTACCTGCGAAAAGGAAACCGTTATGCCCCATGTTTTGCCCTGGACACTCGAAATTATAAGGGCTGGGCACATGCCTTGAAAAGATGTGGCTACGCTACCAACAAATCCTACGCGCAAATCCTCATCAGGCTCGTAGAAGAATACCAGCTCGAAACATACACCGAAGAAGCGCTGAACCCGAAGCAAAAAAATGTGGCATTAGTAGCATCTACGGCTTCACCTGTGGCTGCTTCTATGATGGTGGAACAGGATGCCCCGGCAGATGCAACTGCCGATACACCCACCCGTGTACAACATGAGTATGGAAAGCTGATGAAGAAAGATGGCCTTCGGGGTTTTTGGGCGCATCAGGGAGATGTCTTGTTAGAATATGCCATTCAATTCAAACTGCGTTATTCCAAGTTGCTGGATATGAATGGCCTGCCAGATGCTCCCCTGGCAAAGGATCAGTTTATCTACATCGAACGGGGCGGCAGCTTCGACCGGCTGATGGCCAAAGACCCTTCTACTCCTACCCCTGAAGGAGCAAATACAAATCCCCCTTCAGGCACCAGCAAGGCGGACACGATGGAGGCACCGGCAACGGCTGATTCCAGTCCTTCTCCAGCTCCGGCAAGCAATACAGCATCCGATAATAAGCCTGCGCAGATACTTAACCCCGCTCAGGCTTCAGCCGCTTCTGAAGAACGGGATTTTGCAGCGGCTACCGCAAAATCCACTACCCCTTCCAGCACGCAGCCAGACACAACACCCGCAGCAGCCAGCACGGAAAAACCCTTCAACATCGCCAACGAAAAAGCTGTAGAAGAAATGCCTGCAGAAGCAAACACGAAGGCAGCCGTCAACACGACACAGACAACCCAAGTGGAGCAGGCTTCGCCGATGGCTCAGGACAAACACGAGGAACCACAGGACGAATTTTCACGTCTGAAAGCAAGGCTCGATAAAGTGGTGTATGCACCGGCTACAAAAGAAAAGCAGGCTGCCCCGGCTGCTGAAAATCCGATACCTCCTGCTGCTGTAAGCCCCGAATTTCATATAGTGAAGTCGGGTGAAACGGCCTTTGGCATTGCTAAAAAATATCAAATCAGTATGCAGCAGCTTCTGGATTTGAATAAGATGAGTTTTGGCACAGAAATCAAAGTAGGGCAAAAGCTGCGGGTGAAATAAGAGGGCTTTCATTTTCGGGAATAATTTTTGCCAGAACCCTGCATGAACAAGCTGAAAATGTTGCTGTTCCTGTTGGCTTTTATGCCGGGTTCCCTATTTGCACAAACAAGGAATAATGACTCCCTCCGGCGTATCTACTTCAACCTCTACACTGATAGTATCAAGACGGCACTTGACTTCTATCTGAACGTGGAAGGCGAATATCAGGATGGGAAAATCCTGCCCTTAGACACCAGTGAACTGGTTTTTCAAGCCGACCAGGGCCGAATCAGGGGCAATTCATGGCGGGCGCCGCAACAGATAAACTTTCAGAAAGTTCGGTTCACTGTGAATGCAAAAGGCCGCCCGGAATTACAGGACAGCACGACGGTTTGGCTGAAAAAATTCAAAGACCCAAGGGACGAACAGTGAGCAAGCGCTTACGTGTTCTCGTCGGCACAGAGCTCCACCAACACACCGTTGGTGCCTTTGGGATGCAGGAAGCAGATCCGTTTTCCATCGGCCCCGGGTTTGGGGCTCTCGCTCAAGAGTTCAAAACCCAGTGCTTCAAGCCGCCGCATTTCAGCTTCAATATTCTCCACTGCAAAAGCAATATGATGAATGCCTTCCCCCTTTCGGGCGATGAATTTTGAAATGGGGCTGTCTTCATGGCGGGCTTGCAGCAGTTCAATCTTGCTTTCGCCGGTCTGAAAGAACGCGGTGTCTACTCCTTCCCGTTCCACCTGTTCCGTCTTATAGCAAGGAGTGTTCAGGAGTTGTTCAAAAAGGGGTATGGAGGCAGTTAAGTCCTTTACGGCAATGCCGATGTGCTCGATTCGTTGCACCTGTAGATAAGTTTTGTAAATGGCAATATCTTGCTAACAGGGCCTGCTGCGGCAGGTAGTCGGCGTATTTTTACCGCCGCAAATTAGAAAGTGCTACGGAGGGCGGAAAGCCAAATTTCCTTGCAGGTATTCTTTGTTTCAGGAGCATTCCGGCAGCTTTCTTAAAAAAATTTTTATTCAAGAAAAAAATTCCGAGTCACCTATGTCGCTGAAGCTACCGATATACCTCGACAACAATGCCACTACACCCATGGACCCGCGTGTGCTGGAAGCCATGCTGCCTTATTTCACCGATCGGTTCGGCAATGCCGCCTCCCGCAACCACCCCTTCGGCTGGGCGGCAGAAGAAGCCGTGGATTATGCCCGCGAACAAGTGGCAAAGCTCATTGGCTGCGACCCTAAGGAAATCATTTTCACTTCCGGCGCCACCGAAGCCGATAACCTCGCGCTCAAAGGCGTGTACGAGATGTATGCTTCTAAAGGAAATCATATTATCACCCTTACTACAGAGCACAAAGCCGTACTGGACACCTGCAAGCATATCGAAAAGCTGGGCGGCCAGGTCACTTATCTGGAGGTGAAAGAAGATGGACTCGTGGACCTGCAAGCCCTCGAAGCAGCTATCACTTCACAGACCATCCTCATCGCCATCATGTATGGAAACAATGAAATCGGCGTTCTGCAACCCGTGAAAGAAATCAGCAACCTGGCTCGCAAGCACAATGTGCTCTTCTTTACAGACGGCACACAGGCGGTCGGTAAAGTGCCTGTGGATGTTCAGCGTGACGGCATTGACCTGATGGCCTTTTCCGCTCACAAGATGTATGGCCCCAAGGGTGTAGGTGCCTTATACGTGCGCCGCAAAAATCCACGTGTGAAAGTGACCGCACAGATGGACGGAGGCGGCCATGAACGCGGCATGAGAAGCGGCACCCTCAATGTGCCGGGCATTGTTGGCTTTGGCCGCGCCTGCGAAATTTGCATGAATGAAATGGAAGCAGAAGCCGCCCGTCTTTCAAAGCTGCGCGACAAATTAGAGCAGTCACTGCTGGCCTTGGAAGAAGCATACGTGAATGGCAACCGCGAACACCGCCTGCCGCATGTGGCCAATATCTCCTTCAAATATGTGGAAGGCGAAGGCCTGATGATGGGTTTCAACAAAGACATTGCCGTTTCTTCCGGATCGGCTTGCACCTCAGCTTCATTAGAGCCAAGCTATGTGCTGAAGGCATTGGGCCTCGGCGATGACCTGGCGCACTCTTCCTTACGCTTTGGGCTGGGCCGATTCACTACCGAAGAACAAATTGACTACACCATCAAGGCCGTTAGTGACACTGTCCTGAAGCTGCGCGACATGAGCCCGCTTTGGGAAATGTGGAAAGACGGTGTGGACCTGACTAAAATCGAATGGGCACACCATTAATCCCCATACTCCGAAGCTTTACCAATAATATCTCCCCAATAAACTTTTCAATACTTCATTCATCATGGCATACTCAGAAAAAGTAATAGACCACTACCAAAACCCTAAGAACGTCGGTACTCTGGATAAGAGCAAAACCAATGTCGGCACCGGCCTGGTTGGAGCTCCTGAATGCGGCGACGTCATGCGCCTGCAAATCGAAGTGGACGAAGCCAGCGGCCTGATCAAAGATGCCAAATTCAAAACCTTCGGCTGTGGCTCTGCAATCGCTTCTTCCTCCCTGGCTACCGAATGGCTGAAAGGCAGAACCGTAGATCAGGCTCTCGAAATAGATAACATGGACATCGTTGAAGAACTTGCTTTACCGCCGGTGAAGATTCACTGCTCCGTGCTGGCCGAAGATGCTATCAAGGCTGCCGTCAATGATTATCGAGTCAAGAATGGCCTCGTGGCTGTGGAAGAAGTAGCCCTGAAACACTAAGCAGTTTTTCAAAAAAAGAAAGAGCGTAAGATGAGCAGCGGACAAACCTCTGGCTTTTCCACCGCCGCCTTGCCGGGTATTCATGTCACCGACAAAGCAGCGGCTAAAGTGCATCAGTTGAAACAACAGGCCGGCTTAGGCGAAGAATATTTCCTGCGCGTAGGGGTGGTAGGCGGCGGCTGTTCCGGGCTTTCTTACAAGCTCGATTTCGACAACGAAAGCCAGCCCGCCGATCAGGTCTTCGAAGACAAAGGCGTACGCCTCGTCACTGACCTGAAATCTTTCCTCTACCTCTGCGATACGGAACTTGATTTTTCGGACGGATTAAACGGCAAAGGTTTCCATTTCGTCAACCCCAATGCCAGCCGTACCTGTGGCTGCGGAGAGAGCTTCTCCGTCTAAATCTCTTTTTTTGGCTTTTGGTGTATTAAGGCTGTCTCTTCGGAGCAGCCTTTTTGATGTCAGAACCATTTTTTGATAACCTGCTTTTGAAATTGGTTTCCGCCTTTCCTGTCCTCGTTTTCAGGAGCGAAGCCTTCAGCAATATTTTTGGCACTTCTTTCTCTGGGAAAATGAACATGGTGTAGCATCTACTTTGAAGCAAAATATTCTACTCTGCATCAGTAAATAACCTCTCCAATGCTTCCGGAAATAATTGTGGCTGCCCCTGAAACAGAGGCAGCCACATGAATGCGCGTATGCGTGGTAGCTATTCCAGCACCACCCGTTTCAGTGCCTGCGCCGCATCTGCCTGCACCCGCAGC
>JAFDYC010000113.1 GCA_018267625.1 Bacteroidota bacterium | reverse complement strand
GGGCAGCACACACAACAGCAAGTGTGTATGACCTAATGGGCAGAGCATTGCTGCAAGTTTCCCTCACAAGCGACCGGCAGGTGCTGGAGCTGGGCACATTGCCGGCTGGCATCTACCTGCTGCGCCTCACCAACCAGAAAGGCCAGAGCCAGAACCTCAGATTCAGTAAGCAGTAGGGAATAAGCTGGTAGGAAATAAAGCAAGTGGCCATCAATCCACAATTCTAAGGCAGGAAAAGCCCTCCCATTATACGGCCTATTCCGAAGCTTGGGTAAGGTACTTTTGCCGGCCATGCTCAAAATTGTACCCGGCGAACTGAAAACAGCACAACTTCATGCCTACATGCTTGGGGCTATAGCACCGCGCCCCATCTGTTTTGCCTCTACCATAGATGCCGAAGGCAGGCCCAACTTATCACCCTTTTCGTTTTTCAATGCCTTTGGCTCCAACCCGCCGACCCTAATTTTTTCGCCGGCCCGCCGTGTCCGCGACAACACCACCAAGCATACCTTACAAAATGTTCTGGCCACAAAGGAAGTCGTGATTAATGTAGTGAGCTACGAAATGGTGCAGCAGGCCAGCTTAGCTTCTTGCGAGTATCCTGCCGGTGTGGACGAATTCATCAAATCGGGCTTCACACCGCTGCCCTCCGAAATAGTAAAACCCTTTCGCGTAGCGGAAAGCCCGGCCCAGCTTGAATGCCGCGTGAAGCAGGTAATAGAAACCGGCACCGAAGGTGGTGCCGCCAACCTGATTATTTGCGAGTTGCTGTGTATGCACCTCAACGAAGCTGTATTGAATGAATCAGGGGTCATTGACCCGCATAAAATTGACCTGGTAGCCCGCATGGGAGGCGATTATTATTGCAGGGCCTCGGGTAGCGCTGTTTTCAAAGTGCCAAAGCCCAATACGCATTTGGGAATAGGCATTGATGCCTTACCGGAACATATTCGACGCAGCCCAATCCTCACAGGAAACAACCTCGGCATTTTAGGAAACAGCACCAGCCTTCCGATAATTACAGAGCCTTTATATGACGAACGGCTCACGCAAATCCTGCGGGAATACGAAGGCGACGAACCCAGCCGGATTCGGGAATTGCATGGCTATGCCAAAGAACTGCTGGACTCAGGCGATGTGAGCAAAGCCTGGAGTGTGCTGCTCGCCGGAGAATAACCCAACTGCTCCAACTAATCCGATACCCTCCGGGTAAGCTCTGCGTCAGAAATAGACCTTCCGTCCGATATGGACAGCCCGCCTTTGGTTTAGAATTTTCAGTTGCCAATTTTCTGCACGTTATTGCAGAAAAAGCTTCCATGTTTCTGAAAGAAATCAGACTGCACCAATTCAAATGCTTTGAAGCATTTGAATTGAGTTTTGAACCTACGGACGAAAGCAGCTTTCCCGTTCGCAAAAACACTTTTTTGGTTGGGCAAAATGGCAATGGGAAGACGGCCTTGCTTCAGGCAATAGCGCTCATTACTGCGCATTCAGATACGCTGCACCAGCTTCCTTTCAATCCAGATGAATGTATTCAATCCCGGAAACGGAGCTGCACAATAGAAGCTGTATGCAGCACAGATTCCGGCATGAACTGCACTCACACTCTGCAGATGCAAGCCGGGCAAAGCCAGGCTGATTTTTTGAAAAAAAATGCAAACAGTCTAAAGGCGTTCAAAAAGGAAAACGGAGACAAAAATCAAGAAGCATTTATAGCAGCTTATGGCTCTTCAAGAATAGTTCAAGATGAACCCGTGGCTGGCGCAAGAGGCAGGTCCGGAATATCTTCCATAAATAGCCTTTTTGGCAAGCCGGATTCCCTTCATGCCTTAGATTTTATTGCAGGAGAATTTCAGAAAAAGGGAGGATCAGCAGGTGTGAAGAAACTCTGCCAATTGCTGAATAAGTTCCTGCCTCCGGAGCTGCATTGTAAAGGATATTCTACAAGGAATTCGGGCCTTCAATTCCAGGCTCCGGATACGCTTCTTTCTCAAGGAAAGCTTGCTAATGGCTGGCTACAGATGCTTTGCTGGCTGGCAGACCTCGCCTATCAAATTGCCCATCATTTCGGATTCAATAAGGAACTATTTAGTGCTTCCGGTCTTTTATTGATTGATGAACCGGACTTACACCTTCATCCTATGTGGCAACGAAAGCTACCGGTGTTACTGCAACAGCATTTACCCAACATGCAGATAATTGCCAGCACCCATTCGCCGCTATATGCCCAGCAGGCTAGCCGCAACGAACTCTATGCCTTGCAGCGGGACGAGTCAAATAAAGTGAACCTGTTGCCTTTTGTGGGTGAGCCCTTTCGTTTGCTGCCCCACCAGCTCTTGATGAGTCCGATGTTTGGGCTGGAAACGGATGAATCATGGAATGTAGAAATGGCCAAAGCATCCTTGCGTCAGGCAGCAGAGAAGCCTTTGAAAGGTACTCGGAAAAAAGATGCAGCCCTGACTGCGATGCAGCCAGAGGCGGTCCTCCAGGAAGCCGTACAAACAACGATTAATGTCCGGAACAACAGCAGTACCGAACCTGAAGACCTGAGCTTACTGAGGCAGATTCATGAAGCCTTGCAACAGGACTTGCCGAAGAATCCCAAAAAGCACTAAAACATGATTGCACTGACCCGAACTCGTGATGCTCATGCCGTGCCACCCGACTTTTATGGCACCCGCCGCATCGCACACAACCTGGAATTGCTTCAGGCCATGCTGACAGGGAATGGGAAATTGCCCGACTGGAAATCTGAAATCTGGTCGAAGGCCAAACCTCAATTGTTGCAGGAGTCGAACGGGAAATGCGCTTATTGTGAGTCGCCGACCACTGTGGTAGCTTATGGTGATGTGGAACATTTTCGCCCCAAAAGCAAATACTGGTGGCTGGCCTATTGCTACGAAAACTACCTGCCCTCCTGTACCCTTTGCAACCAGCGATACAAAAAGGATGAGTTCCCCTTGGCATCAACGGCAAAAATGATGAAGGCTCCAGACCTGAAAGCCGGCATGAATGAAGCTGAATTGAATCAGTTGGCGACAATCATGACCTGCGATGCGCTGAGTGATACTGCTGGTATGAGCATGAAAAAATTTGAAAGAGCCATGCAGCAAGAGCATGCCCTGCTCATACACCCCTATTTTCAAAACCCCGAATACTACTTCGCTTATCAGGCCATCCCGGCTACGAAAGAAGTATTAATAGTAGCAAGAAGGAAATCGGCAGCCTCCATTGTGGCAGCCTGCGAAAAGGGGTTTGGTATCAACCGTCAGGAGCTGCGCGATGAACGTTACCGCTACTATGCGATGTATGTAATTTATCGGCAAGCCCTGGAATCACTACCCGCAAACAATGAGCTTTTAAAGCAAAATATCCGCAGCCGTATTGAAGAGATGAAAGTCGGTAAGCTGCGCTACACCGGCATGATACGGTATTTCGAAACCAAGAAGCTGAGCGAATTGGCCACAGAATAAACACAAAAAAAGCTGCACCAGGCAGCTATCAGAAACAGATAAAAGGAAGATTACATTTTCCACTCATCCACCACGGTATCGTTAGGCTCACTGAGGTTTGTCGGAGCTTCCATCACAGGCACCGGGGCTTCGAAGTAATCCTGATTTTGGATGGGGGTATTGTATTGAGCTTCGCGGGGAGCTTGATACTCTTCATCATGGTCGTGGTTGAAGGCATCAAAGTCGAAATCAGGCATCAGGTCAGTCTTCACATAGTTGATGGTCTCTGTCAATCCCGCCAGAAACTTGTTGAAATCTTCTTTATAGAGAAACATTTTGTGGCGGTCGTAGCCGCCATCTTCAAAGCGCTTTTTGCTTTCGGTAATCGTAATGAAGAAGTCATTACCCCGGGTGGCACGCACATCAAAAAAATACGTGCGGCGCTTTCCGGCTTTGATTCGTTTTGAGTAGATGCTGTCGTTGGAGCGGCCTTCGGAATTGTAACCGGGATTGTCGTACGCCACAGAAGTTCTGATTTGTTTGTGAGTGAATTTGTTTGGAGCGGCGCTAAATTAGACAACTGAGCGAAGTATCCAAATCAGGGAGTCGTTATTGTCCGATTCTATTCAAAAATTCTCCGACAAAACGGTTCAAATACCAAGCAAACCAAAGACTATGGCCTACAATAAACTCAGCCAGGAAGAAGCCCGTGTGCTGCTGCATAAGGGTACAGAAATGCCGTTCAGCGGCACTTATGAAAACAACCAGGCGGCAGGAACTTACCTGTGCCGGCGCTGCAATGCACCTCTTTATCATTCTCAGGATAAGTTTCATTCTGGCTGCGGATGGCCCAGTTTCGATGATGAAATCGAAGCGGCTGTGCTGCGGCATCCGGACGCAGACGGGCGGCGGGTAGAAATCCTATGCAGGCATTGCGGGGCTCACTTAGGGCATGTCTTCGAGGGGGAACGATTTACAGCAAAAAATACCCGCCATTGTGTAAACTCCGTATCACTGCACTTTGTTCCAGATGGCCAGGAATTGCCTGAGCTGCTCCATGAATAATAACCAGGCCGGATGATGCTTATAACGGGAACACAGAGGGAAGGATTCTGAAATAATGAGCAGAATTGAAGTTGAAAATCACTAAAGAGGACTTGCACATACAAATCTTTTTACAGAAAAAATCAGACGTATATCTGATAGTCTAACTGTCTAACTTCACGGGGGTAACCACTATACTCCCTACATGTTTCAACCCTATCCTTTTTCAGCCCGGGACGGCTTTGAATGCCTGCTCCAACGCGTGGGCGATGGCCGTGATGCGACAAAAGGCCCTGTACTGCTGGTGCATGGTGCAGGCGTGCGCGGGAATATCTTCAACCCGCCGAACGACACAAACCTCATCGGGGTATTGAAAAATGAAGGTTATGATGTCTGGCTCGAGAACTGGCGAGGCAGTATGCTTTGCGGGGCGAATGAATGGAATTTAGATCTGGCGGGGCGCAACGACCATCCTGCTGCAGTTGAAGAAGTGTGCCGTCAAACCGGCGCTTCGAAAATCAAAGCGGTCATCCATTGCCAGGGCTCTACCAGCTTTATGATTTCGGCAGTGCTGGGCCTGGTACCACAGGTGGAGGCCATAGTTTCCAATGCTGTGTCGCTGCACCCGGTGATTCCTTCCTGGTCGCTGTTTAAGCTGAATTGGTTTTTGCCATTTATCAAGCCGGCAACAAAATACCTGAACCCACATTGGGGTGATGATGCACCGGACATGACGGCGAAATTCATCCGGGATATAGTGATGCTTTCACACCATGAAGACGACACCAAAGTGGGCAAGATGGTATCGTTTGTATATGGTGCAGGCCATGCGGCTCTTTGGGAACTGCCCAACCTGAGCGAGGCTACGAAACAATGGATTCGTAGCGAGTTTGGCCCGGTGCCCATTCGGTTTTTTGAACAAATCAGGCGTTGTGTGAAGCAGGGGCATTTAGTGTCGGCAGATGGAGCATTGGACTATACCGCCTCGAAACCCCGGACGGACGCGCGTGTAGCCTTTCTGGCGGGGAAGAAGAATAAATGTTTCCGGAGCGAAAGTCAGGTGCGGAGCTTTCGGTATTTCGATGGCTTGCGCGGCGGGTATCACAGCCTGCATGAATGGGAGGACTATAGCCACCTGGATATCTTCTTGGGTAAAGAGGCTGCGCGGGATGTATTTCCAACAATCGTGAAGGAGTTGCAAGGTTGAAGTGTTGGCAGCGGATGAGAAAAGCTGAGCTGGGAAATCCTGATGAACGGAGCGTCGCAACGGATGATTCATCAAGGCTCAAAAGCTGGAAAACAAAAAAGATTCCCCGTAGGTAGTTGCTATTTTTTAATAAACTGAATTATCAAACTTATGAGTATTCCAAAACGCATCAAACGCTATGCAGGCCGGTATGCGCTGGTGGATGGGGTTCCGTTTTCGCTGCCTGTGGAGGCGAAGCATACGCCTGCTTTTATGGCCGGCTTTTTCTGTGATTTCGAGCGGGCAAAGGCCTTGCTACCGGGTAATGAGTTGCATCCTTTGCGGATGCCGAACGGGAAGGCCGTGTTTATGGTGACGGTGGTAAATTATGTGGATACCACCATCGGAAAGTATATCGAGTACAGCATTGCCCTGGCTTGCACGCATGGGCGGAAACCTGCGCCGGCTCTGCTTCCTGCAATTTTCATGAAGGCGTATGGCACGGGTCAGTTTATCCTGGATCTGCCGGTGAGCACTGAGATTTCGGTGAAAGGTGGAAAGGGTATTTGGGGGATGCCGAAGCATCAGGCGAACCTGGATTTTGTGGATAGCGGAACGCAGGTGTCGGCCCAGTATGAGCAGGATGGGCAGTTCGCTTTTCGCATTGAAATTGAGAAACCAAAACGGATTATCCTGCCGCTGAATGTGGGGGCGACGAATTACAGTCATTTCCGCAACATGCTGATGGCTTCGTATATCTATTTCCAGGCTAAGGCTGGTGTGTGCCTGGGGAAATCAGCTAAGGGTGCGTTGTACATCGGCGAGCATCCGCGCGTGGCACATCTGCGGGATTTGGGTATCGCAGCAAAACCATTTTTCACTTTGTTTATGCCCGCTGCCTATGGCGTACTGGATGACTATTTCCAAAATTGGTTCATCTCCTACGACCAGATGCCGGAGCAGGTGACACCGGAAGGTTTTGAAAGTGTCATCAACCTGGGACTCAGCGAACGCTGGCTGCCACCGCCCTCCTTCACCGACTACCAGAAGTATAAGATTTGAATCAGAAACAGATTCAGCTACAAAAACATTCATCCAAACCAAACCATCATGAACGCAAGTACCAAACGGACTCTTCTGGACCTCAACAATGCTTATGTTATGTTCTGTGCATCGGTGTATCTGGGCATGTTTTGGTCGCTGCATTTTTTCTGGTTTCCGCACTATCCCAGCACGCTGACGGTAGATAATTACTACAATGCCATCATCCCTCAGACGACTACGGCAACGAAGTATTTCTTCATCACGATTCCCATCATGGCAGTGGCACTGGTGATCATGCTGATTTCTGAGTGGTATTCAAAGCTGCGCTGGGTGCCCTTACTCTGGATACCCGGGCTGCTGGTGCCGGTAATCGTGCAACAGAAATGGATTGAAGACATCAATAACATCTTCAAGGCCGGCGTGAATGATGCTACAGAACTGCAAAGCCTGCTGCATCGCTGGATGATGCTCAACGATGTGCGCTTCGTCATCCTGACCTTCATGTGGTGCGTGACGATGTACTTCTTTATCGCTAAAACACGCCAGGCCCGGATTGCCGCTAAATCTGCCCAACTATGAAGCCAAAGCTCCGAATCCTTTTATTGCTCATTGCACTGGCCACGGTGGCTACCGGTTTGATACAGGTGTTTGCACCCGGCTGGGTACTGGGCATCGTGGGTGCTTCTGTCACGCCTACGACCCGACACTTTTTTGCCATAGTCGGCATGTTCATGTTCCTCTTTGGAGGCCTGCTCATCCAGGCATTGTATAGTGAGCAAAGCAACCGGGCCGCCATCTTTTGGTGTGGCCTGCAAAAGCTGGGAGCTTCCATTGCCGTGTTTATTGGCATTGCGAAAGGGTTGTTTGCTCCGCTGGCTGCGGCCGTGGCGGGCTTCGACCTGCTTTCCGGCATATTGATTATGCTTTATCTGCGCATGAAAAGCGAGTTATGAAACGAATAGCCCAAGCTGCCTTCTGGGGGTATATCGCGCTGGTGTGCGTAGCCGGTCTTTGGGGTGCCTTCCTCAATCCCTGGTTCGACTTTCGCTGGCTTTTCCATATGGAGGTATCGCAACGACCCGACTTTGAACGCATCAATATGTTGTCGCAATACCGCTTTTTGCGGGCCTTGGAATTAGGCTACGGCATGTTTTGCGTCTTTCATAGCCGGGATATTTTCAGCAAGAAAAAAATCAATATCCTCTTCCTCTGTGCCATGGGTGGTGGCATCACTGCCCGGCTTTTATCGCTGGTGCTGGACGGGCGCTCCAGCAACTGGGGGTTGGCCTTTTTAAGTTATGAATTCATTGCCTGGTGGCTCATTTTCTTCTTTGCCCGGCGTAATATTTATAGCTAACCTGTGGCTCCCTGCTTCTGCACTGAAGGGCAGAGAACACAAGCCAAAAAATCCTACAACAACTCATCCAAAAACTTTGCTTCATGCCCCTGTTCAGCCGAAATCCTGATTGCCATCGTTCGCTGGTGCTCGCAGGCGGAGGGGTTCGGCTGGCCTATCATGCTGGGGTAATGCAGGCGCTGGAAGAAGCCGGGCTGGTATTTGACCATGTGGATGGGACTTCCGGCGGCATCTTCGGCACCGCCATGGCAGCCAGTGGCATCTCCCCCTCAGAGGCTGCTTCCCGCTGGCGTCAATTGAAGCTCCGAGGGTTCCTGGGTGCCATTCCCGGGCCTAAAAAAGGCTTTAGCCTGAAAATAGGAGATGGGGCAAAAGGCATACGTGAAGCCATCTTCCCAGCGCTGGGCATAGATGCTGAACGCATCCGGTCAAACACCGATTTTGATGCCACATTTAACCTCTGCAATTTTTCTAAAAAAGAAGTCGAGAGCATACCGAACAGCGCCATCACGACCGACCATCTGGTTGCCGGCATGTCGCTCCCCATGTTTATGCCCGCCATCCGAATCGGCAATGACTGGTACACCGATTCCGTCTGGATTAAGGATTGCAATCTGCTCGAAGCCCTGCGCCGGGATGCAGAGGAAATCTGGCTGGTATGGTGTATCGGCAACACTCCGGAATACCGCAAAGGATACTTCAATGAGTATGTCTGCATGATTGAAATCAGCGCCAATGCGGGCGTGCAGCGCGAATTGCTAAAACTGGCAGAGGCAAACAGGGCACGAATAAAATCAGGACGTACTGCTCTGCGGATCCGGATTATTAAGCCTGAATTTCCACTGCCTCTGGATCCCGATTTTTTTCTAAAAAAAATAGATGCCGACACACTCATCGCTATGGGCTATGCAGATACGCGGAGCAGGCTGGAAGCAAATCAGGACTTTGACTGGACGAATTATGAACAGGCCACGCAGATGCGCGAAGCCGATGCCCTGCTCCATTTCCGCCAGCAATTCCGGGGCATTGCCGAATGGCAAGGGCGCAACCAGCAAATTGAAATACGACTCGGAATATTCTTCTATCAGACAGCCAGAGGGCCAGTGCTGCGTTGCTCGGGCGTATTTGAAGCCGAAGACCAGCTCAGCCTGTGCGGCTACGACTGCTCCCTGCGAAATGCAGGAAAAGGCAAACTCATCGCCGAGTTTATGGTGGATAGCAGCGGGCATAGCTTTCGAATGAACCTTACCCTGCAAGCCGGGCAGCCTTGGAGCGTTTTGTTGGGCTTGGATTTCAAAAAAGCTTCTTTTATCCTTACAGACACTACCGGAACCACAAATACCTATCCATTATCCCAGCCCAGCCGCAACCGGATCCTCAACGCCTGGCACCTGTCTGTACTCAATAAAATGAAGAGCAGCGGACATCATAATAACCGGTTGCGGATGCTACAAAGGCTCCTTCAATAAACTCTGGCTATATGCCCCCATTTCAGAAATACAAACAAGCAAGGATGGTGAATTGGTACCATCCTAAAATGCTACTCAACATCGGCCTTCGGGCCGTCATCTCGGGCACCTTCGGCAACTATGCCGACCGAAGGGAACTGGAAGCAGCGCTCGACATCCACATTGACATCGAGGCAAAAAGGCTGGCCCTCCGAAAGGCTTATTGCGAGGCACAGGACGATATCTGGATAGACGTAGTGAGCGACACCGGAGATGGTTTCAATTCCACCTTTGCGGTTGCCCGCAGTGTCACCCAAAAAGAATTGAATCTGGAATGGACCGCAGCCGATGGTAGCAAACAAAAATTCCAGACTCAGCGAGGAAGAATTCTACTCCTTGGCGGCGATGAAGTCTATCCCTTTCCCTCCCTGGATGCTTATACTGATAAATTTCGGGTACCCTTTGAAGCAGCGGCACAAGATCCTGCCGACTTAATCCCTTCAGAACAAAGCCCACACTTATATGCCATTCCCGGCAACCACGACTGGTATGACGGACTGGGCAATTTCATCAAGCTTTTTTGCCAGCAACGCCACATTGGGATCTGGGCTACGAAACAGACCCGCAGCTATTTTGCCCTGCCCCTGCCCAACAACTATTGGGTTTGGGCGACCGACATCCAACTCAATTCAGACATAGACACCCCTCAACTCGAATACTTCCGGCAGATTGCAAAGGAAGAAATGCAAACCGGCGACAAGGTGATATTACTGACGGCAGAACCGGCCTGGGTGTATGCCAAAATGCTTCGGGGCAACCGTTCCTTTGAGAAGCTGAACTTTTTCATAAACCGCTATATCCGGGATGAAAAAGGCCTGACCGGGCATCCACTGAAACTGGCGGCAACCCTCACAGGTGACCTACACCACTATTCCCGGTACCAGCGAAAAGGCGAAGACCACGGCCATCAATTCATCACGGCAGGCGGGGGCGGCGCATTCCTTCACCTGACACACAACCTTCCCCAAAGCCTCGATGACGAATACCAGCAGCCCATCCACCAACAGTGCATCTTCCCAAACAAAAAAGACTCACGCAAGCTGCTGCTCTGGAACCTGGCCTTCCCGTTTAAAAATGTACTGTTCGCCTTTTTACTCTTCGGCATTTACCTGTGTTTGTACATCATCTTCCACAATGCCCGCCCCGAACTCTTTAATCAATTAGGCTCCGAAAAGAGGGGCCTCTGGGCTTGCCTCGAACAAGTGATACATACCCTGCTACGCAGTCCCGGTATCATGGTCTTTTGTATTGCCATTGCCGGAGGTTTTTACGCCTTTGCCGACAAACTGGCCATGAAGCCGGGGATAAAACTCGTAGGTGCTTTGCATGGCCTAAGTCAGCTTGCCTTGCTGCTGTTCATCATGGCACAAGTGGGTATCTGGGCGTTCGGGCCAGGGCAGAATTGGCTGGAAAAGCTGTGGCTTGTGCCGCTGATATGTGCCTTGGGTGCAGGCCTCGCCGCTACTCTTTTTGGAGTCTACCTCTATGGCAGCAACCGCTGGCGGGACATGCATGTCAATGAGGCTTCTTCCTCATTAGCCTGCGAAGATTTCAAAAATTTCCTGCGCCTACACGTCCATAAAGACGGGCTTACCATTTACCCAATTGGAATTCGTCGGGTGCCCCGGCATTGGGAAACCCTGCAAACCGGCGATGGCCCAGACAACATCCGTTTCAGGGGCACTGAAGAACCAAAACCTTTCCTGATAGAAGCTCCCATTCACATCCTCAACGATAACCTATGAGAAAGCTATCCCGACCCATTAACCAACTAAAACCCGAATACGATGCCATCATTATCGGCAGCGGGTATGGAGGCAGCATTGCAGCCATGCGTTTTTCACGAGCCGGCCTTCGCGTCTGCCTGCTTGAAAAAGGCAAAGAATTTCAACCCGGCGACTACCCTTCCAGCCTGGGAGAGGCAGCCGGCGAAATGCAAATCAATGCCGACAAAAGAGCTGCAAAGCACAATGGGCTGTACAACTTCCACGTCAGCGAAGACATCACGGTGTTCAAAGGCTGTGGTCTGGGCGGCACTTCCCTGGTGAATGCTAATGTGTCCATCAAACCGGAACCCCGCGTATTTGAAGACACGCGCTGGCCTGACGCCATTCGCAAGGACCCGGCTTCCATGTCCGAAGGCTACGACCGTGCAGCCCATGTGCTGAACCCTAAGCCCTACCCCG
This sequence comes from Bacteroidota bacterium, assembly GCA_018267625.1. Lineage (GTDB taxonomy): Bacteria > Bacteroidota > Bacteroidia > Chitinophagales > Chitinophagaceae > UBA1952. The sequence continues at coordinate 12,591 of JAFDYC010000113.1, read as the reverse complement.
CCGGCAAGCCGGGATTCCCCGAATTGAAAAAGGCAGCAGCCATGCGCCTGTCTGCCGAAAAGATGGGCCAGCCCTGGCGATACACCGATATCAATGTAGCCTTTGAAGATGGCCCCAACCATGTAGGCTACGAACAACAGGCCTGTAATAATTGCGGCGACTGCGTGACGGGCTGTAACCACTCCGCCAAAAGCACACTCATCATGAACTACCTGCCCGATGCCGTGGCTCATGGTGCCGAAATCTTTTGCAACGTAGATGTAAGTCACGTGGCTCGCTCCGGCTCAGGATGGCTGATTTATTTCAACGTCTTTGGTAGTGAACGCGACAAATTCGATGCTCCGCCCATGTTTGTGCGGGCCACCCGGCTTTGTATCATCTCGGGCGGAGCCTTAGGCAGCACGGAGATTTTACTGCGCTCACGCGATAATGGGCTTGGTTTATCCCCCATGCTCGGCAAGCATTTTACCGGAAATGGCGATATGCTCGGCTTCGGCTACAATTGCGATGAAGAAATTCAGGGTATGGGCCTCGGCGACCATTGGGCCGACCCGGACCTGGGGCCGGTGGGGCCTTGCATCACCAGCGTCATTGACATGCGGAACCAAGCACAACTGGGCGATGGACTGACTTTCGAAGAAGGGAGCATTCCCGGCCCCTTGGTAGGAGTGGTCAACCAAAGCCTGCTGGCCCTGGCCGGCTTGTCGGGAAAAGACACTGATAGCGGAGCCTGGGACAAGCTGCGCGAAAAGGGCAGGGAGCTGAACAGCCTCATCCGAGGGCCGTATCATGGCGCCACAAACAATACCCAGACCTACCTGATCATGTGTCATGATGACGGACAGGGTGAAATGGCACTAAACGAACATGGGCACTTAGACATCTCCTGGAAAAACGTAGGGAAACAACCCATCTTCCAGAAAGCCAGTCAGGCGATGCTGGACGCAACAGCCGCCCTGGGTGGCACCTACATTCAGAATGTACTCTGGAACAAATTGCTCAACTACGACTTGGTGACTGTACATCCTCTAGGAGGTTGCTGCATGGGAGAAAATGCCGAATCGGGCGTGACCAACCACCTAGGCAATGTGTTTTCCGGCAACGGAGCCGAAACCTATCCCGGCTTGCATGTACTGGACGGCTCTATAGTACCCTTGCCTTTGGGCACGAATCCGCTCTTCACCATCTCCGCCCTCTCGGAACGTGCCTGCAAACAAATCGCTACAAACATGAACCTGCAAACTGAAGAGCAATATGGAATCATCGAACTGCCCGACGTGGATTTTCTGCCGGCCGTGCAATTCACGGAAACCATGCGCGGCTTCTTTGGCAAAGGCGAACAACAAGACTATCAACGCGGATTTGAGCAGGGGAAAAACAACTCCTCCGCCTTTTTGTTTACCCTCACCATCCGCACCGGCGATATCAACAAATTCAGCCAGGACGATCAACATGCCGGCAGCATTGCGGGCACGGTAATCGCTCCGTCGCTCTCCGACAAACCTTTAATGGTGAGCAACGGCATCTTCAACCTTTTTGTGAAAGACCCCGAAAACCCCGATATGCTGAAAATGAAATACCGGATGAACCTGCATGACGAAGCCGGCAAAACCTATTTCTTCGATGGTTATAAAGCTGTAAAAAACGACCGGGGCTTCGACCTGTGGAGCGATACCTCCACCTTATTCATCACGGTGTACGAAGGCACTGACGCCCAAGGAACCATCGTAGGAAAAGGCATACTGAACATCGCAGCTACTGACTTCGCTGTTCAGATGACCACGATGAAAGCTGTGGACACGGGCGGCAAGCTCGAAAGCCTCATGGCCATCAAAAACTTCTCAACCGTATTTAGCGAAAGTGTTTTTAAAACCTATTTCAAGAAGCTGTTATGAGCGTAAAAACATTGGCGTTCCCTTCCCAAATGGCGCAGGTGTAGTTCGTAATTTAGCTCCCACAAAATCAATTGATTTCTCCTCATGATGGACGATCAAAACAGAAACATCGCCTTCAGCGATTACACCCTCGAATCGAGCGGGACTCAGGCCGTGTCCAAACGCTTTTTCGCCAACGTCTTTCTCTGGATGTTTGGTGCACTGGCAGTCTCCACCTTCTTCGCCTATTTGTTTTCCACCAACCTCCAGTTGCTGTCTTATTTAGTTGCGGCCAACGGTAAAGGCCTGAATACACTGGGCTGGGTGGTAATGTTTGCCCCCATCGGCTTTGTGATGCTGATGTCCTTCGGCTTCCAGCGCCTGTCTGCCCCACTCATGGCCGGGCTGTTCCTGGCCTATTCTGCCGTCAATGGCATCTCCTTCGCCTTCATCCTGATGGCCTACACCACCGGCTCCATCATCGGCTGCTTCGCTTCTGCTGCGGCCATGTTTGGCGTGATGGCCGTGATGGGCTACACCACGAAGAAAGACCTGACCGGTTTTGGCCGCATCCTCACCATGGGCCTCATCGGCATCCTGGTTGCCTTCGTTGTCAATTTCTTTCTCAAAAGCAATACGCTGGATTACATCATCTCGCTCATTGGCGTGGCTGTGTTTACCGGCCTCACCGCCTATGATGTGCAAAAGCTCAAACGCATCTCTGTAGGGATTGAATTCGAAGGCACCGAAGCCGCAGGCGTACGCAAACTCTCCATCATGGGAGCGCTGACCCTCTACCTCGATTTTATCAACCTCTTCCTCATGCTGCTGCGCCTCTTTGGCCGCCGCAGATAAGCGCCTTGTCCCTTCTTAAAAAGCTGTCTTAAAAAGGCAGCTTTTTTTTACCGGCGATTTTTTTTACCGGCAAAAGTGCTGCTATGAAGCATCGTTGCGTCGCACGTGGCGGGGTCTGTGCTGCTATCAGGCTTTTCCCGTAGCATCTGTCCTGATGGCAACTTCCAGGGAAAGCAGGCTATCAAAATATTGCCAAAGTCAGCAAATCTGAAACAATTGCAGGACTGGCCGCAACGAATGTCCGGCAAAAGGATGCAGGCAGTAAAAAACCTGCACCCACTTACTTTCGTCGCATGAAGATGCACGAAGTGACGACGGCTGCAGACCGACGTGAATTTCTACAAGTAGCCCAGGCTCTTTACCGCAACGACCCTAATTGGATACAGCCATTAGACAAAGACATCGAAGCCGTATTTGACCCGGCACAAAACAAGTTTTTCAAGAAAGGGGAATGCACACGCTGGATTCTGAAAGATGAACAGGGAAAGGCTTTAGGTCGTGTGGCCGCATTCGTCAACAAGCAATACAAGCAAGAGCAGGCTACCGGCGGTATCGGCTTTTTTGAATGTGTGGAGGATCAGCAAGCCGCACATTTCATCTTCGACCATTGCCGCAAATGGCTGCAGGACCGCGGCATGGAAGCCATGGACGGGCCGATCAACTTCGGTGAGCGCCTGACCTGGTGGGGCCTGCTGGTGGATGGATTCCACACACCGCTCTATCAGATGAACTACAACCCTCCCTACTACCAGGCCTTGTTCGAAAGCTATGGGTTCCAGCTCTACTTCTCTCAATTCTGCTTTGCATGCGGGATTGAGACCCAACTTCAGGAAAAGCATTTAGAACGCCACAAAATCATCAGTAAGAACCCGGATTACCGCGCCGTTCCTTTAAAAAAAACACAGTTAGAAAAGTTTGCCAAAGACTTCACTTACGTCTATAACAAAGCCTGGGCTGGGCATGGCGGTGGCAAAGAAATTGAAGAGCGCACCACCATCAAAATGTTCAAAAACATGAAACCGGTACTGGATGAAAGTCTGATTTGGTTCACGTACTACAAAGACGAACCAATAGCTATATGGGTGAACCTGCCCGACCTGAATCAATGGTTTGGGAAGCTGCATGGGAAATTTGGCCTCTTACAGAAACTCTATTTTCTGTGGCTGAAAAAATTCGGAACCTGCGACCGTATTGTGGGCTTGGTCTTCGGTATTATTCCAGAGTATCAGGGTAAAGGTGTGGATGCCTTTATGATTGTGGAAGCCGCCAAAGTGATCCAACAGGTTAGCAGATACAAGCAATATGAAATGCAATGGATCGGCGACTTCAATCCGAAGATGATCAGCATTGCTAAATCGCTCGACACATCCCGAAACCGTACCCTCATCACCTACCGCTACCTCTTCGACAGGAACAAAGCGTTTCACCGCCACCCCATACTGGGATAGCCCAAATCAAACAAGCCGGAACATCTTTCCAGGCAATGCCTTCACCAGCCCGGACATCTCCATCTGAAGCAGAAGGGCACCGATTTGTGCGGTACTAAGGCCGGTACGCAACATCAGCTCATCGGCGTGCATCCCCTCCTGATCTTTCAGAGTTTCGGCGATGCGCTGCTCTTCTTCTGTCAGGGTTTTAAATAGCTCCTGTTGATCCCGTTTGTTGGGGCGTGCACCGGTCCAGTTCATCAGGCTCAATAAGTCCTGCGCATCCGTGATGAGCGAAGCAATCTGCTTCCGGATGAGTTTATTCGGGCCGGCAGCTTTGGCATCAAAAGCTCTCCCGGGGAAAGCTGCGACTTCCCGGTTGTAGGATGCCGCCAAATACCCTGTAATCATGGCACCGCCTTTCTCATCGCTTTCCACCACCACGGTGGCATCACATAAGCCGGCCACAATGCGGTTGCGCAGGGGGAACAAGCTCGGATGGAGCTTCGTGCCCGTCACGAATTCGGTAAGCACCCCACCCTGTTGCATCATGTCCTGGGCCAGGGACTTGTGGTTTGTGGGGTAGATCATATCCTGCCCATGCGCCACCACACCAATGGTTGGGATACCCAACTGCAGGCTTTTCCTGTGTGCAATGGCATCAATGCCAAAGGCGAGTCCGCTCACGATGATCAGGTCTTCCTGCTGACGCAGGCCTTCCAGCAGATGTTCGGTAGCACGGGTGCCATAATCAGTATTCTTTCGGGTGCCCACAATGGCCAGCATCTTCTTTGCATTCAGCGAGGCGTTGCCCCGGTAGAAAAGCATCATCGGTGCATCATCACAGTAGCGGAGCCGTTCCGGGTATTCTTTATCCGTAATAAACAAAGGCTGAATGCCGTGCTGCCCCATATAGCGTAGTTCCTGGGCTGCCCGTTCTTTCAGGCCTGCATCTTTGCAGGCTTTTGCTTTAGGCTCTCCCATCCCAGGCACTACTGTCAGGGATTTCAAAGGTGCCGCCAATACCGATTGGGCATCTCCAAAATGACTTAGTAAGGCGCGGGTCGTTTTGGGGCCAACGCCTTCGATAAAGCATAATGCCAGCCGGCACAGCAATTCCTCTTCGGTAAATGGCAGCATATTTGCAAGCACTCGGATGCAGGCAATTTCGCCTGCAAAATCAAAGAAAGTAAAAATGAAATTTCAGGCACTCGCGCTCTTTCTTATGTGCGGAATCTTCTTCACAGCCTGCGCTCAGATTAAAAAGACAACCACTTCAAAAAAGAAAGTGACTCCTGCCGCCACGGCCAGCAAGCTACAGGGCCTTAGCTCGGTGATGTTGCGCCGGGGCGCCTGTTTTGGCCGATGCCCTGAATACACGCTCACCATTCATAGCGATGGATTGGTGGAGTATCTCGGCACGCGAAATGCCACACCCTTAGGAGGCTATCAGAAAAATTTCGGCACTGACAAGACAAACACTATCCTGCAAGCCTTCATGGATCATCAGGCCGACACCTGCAGGGCTTACTATATTTCTCGCGTGGCGGATGCCCCCGGCATGTCCTACACCCTGATGTATGGAGCCAAAAAACAACTCATCGGAAATGCCAGCTTCGGCCCTTCCTACCTGGGCGAGCTGGGCGCAGAAATAGATGCGCTCTTTAAGGTGGACGATAGCTGGAAGAAGGTGTCTGAAGCACCCATTCAGGACTGAACCAGGCTTAGTGCATCCGGTCGCCTCTGGGTGAAAGAGTCTGAAGGATCTGCGCTTCCCGCTGCAACCATTCCCGCCATTCCTGGCGGGCTTTTTCTGCTCCGAAGTAATGTTCGGCCAGGTCTAAAAAGAGGCGATAATGCCCTGCCTCGCTGACCATAAACCGGTAGTAAAACTGGCGTAACGCTTCTTCTTCCAGGCCCTCTGACAGCAGCCGAAACCGCTCGCAGCTTCTTGCTTCAATCAGGGCGCAAATGAGGAGTTGTTGCAAGAGGCGCTCTTCTCGGCCTAAGCCTTTCGGCAGGCTATCGAGTAAGGCATTCACATATTGGTCGGCACGCTGGCGCCCCAGGCTAAAGCCCCGCCGTTGCAGCTCAGCATACACTAATCGAAAATGCCCCCATTCTTCCGTCACGATGGGTGCCAGAGCAGCAACCAGTTCCGTTTTTTCCGGATAGCGTTGAATTAGGGAAATACACTGTGTAGCTGCTTTCTGCTCGCAAAAGGCATGGTCGCAAAGGATGTCTTCGAGGCTTTTAGCGGCCAGGTCTGTCCAACGGGGATCCGTAGGAAGCTGCAAACCCAGAATGGTGTTTTCTGCCGTGCTCATAGTGGCGAAAATAGGCCTCCAGCTTAGCGGACAGGAGCTTAAATGCACCCGTTATCCGAGCAAGCCTTCGTAAAGATTTTCTTAATAAATCCCGGCATTTCAAAAAACAGCTCCTCTTATTCAAATTGTGACGAAACGCCGTAATGCCAACCGCTATTTTTGTCCGATGGACATCCCCCAGCAGTCTTCATTTTCAAAATTGATTCCCTCAGGCTCCCCACACACCGCTGTTTTTATAGATTATGAGAATATCCACTACTACATTAAGAACAACTTCCGCGACCCACCCGAGTTAGGTTCTTATACCTCTGAGATTATTCGAAGTCTACGCCAGAAGCTGGAAGCAGATCGCGGCCTTCAGGTCATCATCACCAATGCTTACGCCGATTTTGAGCGTATGGGCGGAGGCTCGCTGAGCCAGCTCTACCTCATGGGTATTGTGAGCCAAAACGTCCTCGGCACCGCACATAAAAATGCTGCCGACATGCACATGTGCATTGACCTGATGCAACTGCTCTACACCCGTCCCGACATGGACACCTTCGTCCTCGTGGCCGGCGACCGCGACTATATCCCCGTAGTGCAACACCTCAAGCGCCGGGGCCGTCATGTATTGGTTGCTGCATTCCGTGACACCCTCAGCGGCGACCTGCTCGAAATCATCGGGGAAGCCAATTTTATTGACATCCAGCCACTGCTCTCAGACGTATCACTGGCACGCCTCAATGAACACAAGGCTAAGGAAGACCAGAAGAAAGTGGAGCTGCCGAAACTTTCTGGCCCTAAAGTGATAGGAAAAATTTCGCTGGAAGGGAAAGTAAAAGAACGTTCCACTTTCAAGGCGACCTACCCATCCGGCTCCTCCTCAGCCACCGGCTTGTCTCAACCGGGCTTCAACATACCCATGCCTGCCGACCCGCTGAAAGAGTGCCTGATGCACATCCTCAACTACATCGAAGAACGCAGGCAACCCGAGCCCGGCATCACACTCCTGCTGCGCTACCTGACCGACGAAATGCCCCAGTTAGCTAATTGGGAACGTAAAGAACTGCTGGAACAACTGCAACTTGCCGGCGCACTGAACGTCGTACAAAAGCCCGGCATGGAATACAGCTTCTCTGTGGCCGTCATCAACTACGAACACCCCATGGTGACCGAACTGATGCACTAAGTCGCTTCTCTGCCAAGAGCACATTTCCCCGCTGAGGGACTTACAGAAGTTATCGTTTTTGCAGGCCTTCGTTGCTGCCTTTCCCAAGCTTGTTTTCGGATCCACACGCTTCAGATGGCACTTCTTTGCTCCGCTTTCCCAGGAAGGGATGAAAACAACTTGAACAGCCACAAGCCAAACAGCCCAATTGTTGCACAGGCCCTAAAGTGTGACGCAACGAAGCTGCATCTGGGCCTTAAGCTGACTAACAAAAAAAGGTTTTCGCTCCCATAAGCGTCGGGGCCATTCACTTCAGCACCCTGATTTCGACACGGCGGTTGCGGTTTGCATCTTCTTCGCTTCGTTCGGGATTAACGATGGGGTGGCGGTGGCCAAATCCGGCGATGCTGAGGCGGTCATTGGAAATGCCATGTGCCACCAGGTATTCGCGGATGGCGGCAGCCCGGTTCAGGGACAGCTCTTCCACCTGGGTGTCGTTGTCCATAGCATCCCGGATATAAGGCGAAACGCAGCATACATGTCCTTCAATCCTGATTTTGATATTTGGATGTGCTTGCAGGGAAGCCAGCAAAGCCTGTAGGGAGGCGATGGATTCCTTACGGACGATATGCCGCCCGGGATAGAAATAGATGTTTTCCAGCACCAGCGTCTGACCGGCGGGCACCGTGGAAAGGTCCAGCGGGGCAGTGGTCAGAGGCTTCAATGAATCGGGTTTTCGTTGGATGTGGTCGGCCAGGCGAATGGTGTGGGTCTTCGGGGCCGGTTTGTTGCTGCTGACAATATCCACCCGTCGGTCAGGCCGGTAACCGCCGGGCTGCGCGGGCCGGGTGACCTGTGATTCGCCGCGAGCCAGCAGAAGGCGGATGTCTCGTTCGTCAAAGCCCGATTGGAGCAGGTAGTCTTTTACTGTCAGGGCACGTTGCCGCGACAAGCCGATATTAAAACCATCCGAGCCCACCGCATCGGCATATCCTATGATGAGCAGGGACTGCCCCACGGACAGGCGGCCTTCATAGATAGCCGAATCCAAATCATCGTGTGCCGTATCGTTCAGCTGGCTCTCGTTGAATGAGAAATAGACAGACAGTGTGTCCGGAGCTTTCGCCAAAGAGGCAAAAGGCATCAAAGCGAGCAGCAATAGGCCGGAGAGCAACTGAATTCTTTTCATAGGAAACTCATTTAAGAAAAAGCAAAACCAACGGTACCGGTGCAGAACTCAGTCCCAGACCCAGTCCAGGTTTCCGTGGTAGTAGCGTTCCAGGTGGCCGGATTCGTGCTGAAGACACAAGCGTCCATCGGTATCTACAGCTTGAACGAGCATCTTAATTTGTTCCCCCTTGCAGGAAAAGAGTTGCCATTCGCCGCGCCGGAAGAGGTTTCGGTTGTAGGCTTCCCAGACTTCAGCAGGGCTTCTATGAAGCCTTTCTAAAAGAAATTCATGCAGTTCGGGGGCGGCTTGTTCCGGGCTGATTAGGCCCGAGCTATTCAGCCAGAGGCTGGTAGCCCGGGGCAGGGATTCGGGAAAGTGGCGCTGCCCGAGGTTGATGCCGATGCCGACGATCGCCCACTGCCAATCATGACCATGCACCACATTTTCGATGAGGATACCTACTGCCTTTTTGTCCTCAATGAGGATGTCATTCGGCCATTTTATGGCACAAGCGGTGCCTGGGGGGAGCAAGCTTCGCAACCATTCCAGCACAGCCATGGCCACGGTTGCAAGAAATAGGGGTTGTTCGTTCAAAGCCAATCCTGGCGCGAGGATGAGGCTCATGAGCAGGCTTTGGCCGGCCTGGTCGGCCCAATCTTTTCCGCGTTGGCCGCGGCCTGCTTCCTGACGGTCTGCCCAAATTAGGTCGCCATGAACTGCCGAAGCTGTGTCAATCAGGCGCATGGCATAGTTGTTGGTGCTATCCACTGTGGCTAAGTGAATAGTTTTCGGCAAAAGCGGTTCCGAAAGCTGTGTATTTTTGGAGATAGCCACAGGCTAAATTTATTGTCAAACTTATCCGCAGCCATTTTTCGTTTGGAGAAAATCATCAGTTCCTTACCACCACGCCTCTCGCTCCGTCCGGCCCGTGCCACACGTGCGAGCAAGCTGTTCAAATCGGTCCTTGCTGCCATTCAGGAAAAGAAAGGGGAGCAAATAGCATCTTTAGACTTAAGAAAGATTGACGAAGCTGTTGCCGACTTTTTTATCCTTTGTGAAGCAGGCTCATTTATTCAAATCAAAGCCATCGGCGATGCCGTGGTGGATGCCGTTCACAAAGCAACCGGAGAAAAGCCCTATCACACCGAAAGCAGTGAACACTGGACACTCATTGATTACGTAAACATCGTGGTGCACATATTCAATAGAGAGCAGCGAAAATTTTACGATCTGGAAAGTTTGTGGGCCGATGCCGGACGCATGGATCACGACCAATAATAACACCGCATTACCCTTTTTAGTTCCAACTTGCGCTTCGCGTTTTAACAGCGTCAACACAACGGGGCAGACCCGATACAGTACATGGAAGAGAATCAGCAAAGGCCCCCGCAGCAATCTGGCAACAACGGCAGCCCTGAAGACCCCCGGCAGCAACGTCGTGGGCCTCGTTTTAATATCTATTGGGTATATGGCATCATCATCCTTGCCGTCTTTGCGCTCCAGCTTTTTGGGGGCTCGTTCACCGGGATGTATTCTACAGAAACTCAGAACAATTTCCTGGATTTTAAGAAGAAATATCTGGATGCAGGACAGGTAGAAAAAATAGTTGTGGTGGATGGCGAGGCCAATGCCTACCTGAAGCCCGGCGCCACGGAAACCCAGGCCCCGGCCAACCCGAATGCCCCCATTGCCACACGCAACAGCAACGACAAACCTTCCGTTTATACGTTCAAGATTGGCTCCATAGAACAATGGAGCAATGATTGGAACGAAGCCCGTAAGGAAATACCGGCCAATGTTGCAGAACCTCCAGTTATCTACGACCGTTCCAAGACCTTCTTCCGCGATTTATTTGGCAACATCTTACTGCCCATCATCGCCGTCATCGCCATTTGGTTTTTGATTATGCGCAAGATGGGCGGCCCTGCCGGTGGGGGCGGTGCCGGCGGATTGTTCAATATTGGCAAGAGCAAAGCACAACTTTTTGAGAAAGGAACCCGGGTCACGATCACCTTCAACGATGTGGCAGGATTAGACGAGGCCAAGGTAGAAGTGATGGAAATCGTTGACTTTCTGAAAAACCCTAAGAAATATACCAACCTCGGCGGTAAAATCCCCAAAGGGGCCTTACTCGTAGGCCCGCCCGGCACCGGCAAGACCCTGCTGGCAAAAGCAGTGGCCGGCGAAGCTCAAGTACCCTTCTTCTCCATGAGTGGTTCTGATTTCGTAGAGCTGTTTGTGGGTGTGGGGGCCAGCCGCGTCCGCGACCTTTTCAAACAAGCCCGTGAAAAAGCTCCTTGCATCGTGTTCATTGATGAAATAGACGCCATCGGACGGGCACGCGGCAAGAATGCCGTCATGAGCAATGACGAACGGGAAAACACCCTGAACTCTTTACTGGTAGAGATGGACGGCTTCTCCGGCGACAGCGGCATCATCATCCTGGCAGCAACCAACCGCCCGGATGTGCTGGACAGCGCCCTGCTTCGTCCAGGCCGTTTCGACCGCCAGATTTCTATAGATGTGCCTGACGTGAAAGGCCGCGAGAAAATATTTGAAGTACACCTCCAACCCATTAAAAAGGGGCCAGACTTAGACATCTCCAAGCTGGCAATTCAAACCCCGGGTTTTGCCGGCGCCGACATCGCCAACATCTGCAACGAAGCCGCTCTGATCGCCGCCCGGAAAGGCAAAGAAGAAGTCAGTATGCAAGACTTCAACGATGCCATTGACCGGGTGATTGGCGGCCTGGAAAAGAAGAACAAAATCATCTCCCCGGATGAAAAGAAAATCATCGCCTACCATGAGGCAGGACATGCCATTTGCGGTTGGTTTCTGGAACATGCCCATCCGCTCATCAAGGTAAGTATCGTCCCACGCGGGGTGGCAGCACTGGGCTACGCGCAATACCTGCCCAAAGAGCAATACCTCTACAACATGGAGCAGCTTAATGACCAGATGGTATCTCTGTTTGGAGGGCGTGCTGCGGAAGAAATCATCTTCGGAAAAATCTCTACCGGCGCTCAAAACGACCTGGAACGTACCACCCGTATGGCCTACAGCATGGTGACAATTTATGGGATGAACCCGAGGGTAGGCAATGTGTCCTTCCACGACCCGCAGCAGGGCGAGTACACCATGACCAAGCCCTATAGCGATGAGACGGCCCGTCTGATTGACGAAGAAGTACGCCGCCTGATTTCCGAGCAATACAACCGGACTAAGGATTTGCTGTCCCAGCATATTGAACACTTGCATGCGCTGGCCGGCGAGCTACTGAAAAAAGAAGTGTTGTTCAAAGACGACCTGACGCGCCTGATTGGTCCCCGGCCTTTTGCTGAAGATTCCTCACCCAACGAAAGCATCCCTTCGGTTACGGGTGCCGCCGTACTGAGCGAACAGGCCAATAGCAGCGCGGAAGCCTGAGTCAATTTGAAGAAAATTCGTTTAATAGAGAGAGGCAACTTCGACTTGCCTCTCTTTCTCTTGAAAAATCTATTTTTTGTAGCTGACTTGTGTACTACTTCCAACCTGTCCTGCTTTCTATTTCATGATTGCAACCTTCAGGGTTCGCTACTCCGCTTTTCACGGATATTGCTAAGGAACTCATAAGCCTGTCCTCGTGAGATGCAACGCCAGTAGCGATTTCCAAACACAACATAAATTCTACACAAAACAACAGGCCGCCCCTCAGTGGTTGAGGCGGCCTGTATGAGATTCTGCTGCATCTGCCTATTCCAGCACCACCCGTTTCAGTGCCTGCGCCGCATCTGCCTGCACCCGCAGC
>JAFDYC010000112.1 GCA_018267625.1 Bacteroidota bacterium | reverse complement strand
AGCAGTTAAGCCCGCCATGGCCGATGGTACTACGTCCAAGTGACGTGGGAGAGTAAGTAGCCGCCATAGCATATTTATAAAGCCTCACCTCATTCGGCGGGGCTTTTTTGTGCTATTTTCTTCATGGGGCGGAACGCGGACTACATGCTCATAATAGTCCCGATCTCAAATCTTTTTCTATCATTTCCTATTATTGCTTACCTTTTGAAGTGGTAATCATTTTGTTTACTAACGAATAAAATCCTCTTTCCGTTTACAAAACACTTTTAATGACTCATGAAAAAACGATTCTTTGTTCTGCTTGGTGCTTCCGCATTACCATTTTGTTCTTTCGCACAATGGCAACCTGACACTGCTGTCAATAACCCCGTCTGTACCGCGCAGTACAAACAAATATCTCCTCAATCTGCCTCAGACGGACAAGGAGGAATCATTACATGCTGGCAAGATAATCGCAACGGTGATGGGCTACAAGGAATAATCTATGCACAACGAATGAGCAAGGATGGAGTTCCTAAATGGGATACGAATGGAATACGAATCAGCTCAAATCAAAATACTGCAATCCGACCTAAAATAATTTCTGACGGTCAGGGAGGCGCATTTATTTCCTGGATTGATTACCGGTTTCAAAATGCTTCTGGAAGTAATAGCGCAGAAGCAGACGTGTTTGCGCAACACTTGGACTCGAATGGCCATTTTTTATGGCAACAAGATGGCATAGCTGTGGATTCAAATGCAAATTCCAAAGCCCATATCGCTTTAGCATTAGCACCCGCTGGTGGGTTGTATCTGGTTTGGGATGAATTCATTAGTACGTTATCTTCAAACGGTATCTATGCACAGAGAGTTGATAGTGCTGGTATCAAACAATGGAACCCCAGGATCAGTGTAGGGGCCAACCCGGTGTATATTTATGCGTATGAACCCAAAATTATTTCGGATGGAAGAGGAGGATTTTTAGCTGCATGGTATGATAACCGCTCCAGTCATACAGATGACATCTACGTCCAGCGCATTAATTCCTCCGGAAGCAGAGTTTGGAATTCATCGGACGTTCGGGTTTGTAATACGGCAAGAGACCAGTATTTTCCTCAGATGACCACGAATGGGGCTAATGGTTTGATTGTTACCTGGCAAGACGATCGAGCCAATTCTGGCGGATTCAATCCCTCTTTCGATATCTATGCTCAGTCCATTGATTCCAGTGGCGTTAATCAGTGGTCTGGCACCGGCATCCCTGTTTGTATCGCAACCCAGTTACAAATACATCCAACAATTGTGTCGGATCAAAATGGGGGAGCCTTTATTTCCTGGACAGACCGGAGAAATGGTGTGGGCAATGAAGAATTATTCCTTCAACATCTGGATCAGAATGGAGATACGCTCCTTCAGGCAAATGGTATCCTATGCACCGATAATTTGGGTAGCAATGCCAGTTCTGTTTTTGTGGAAGATTTTAGCCTGCCTTCCATGATTTATGATAAGGACAGTGGCCTGACCGTAGCCTGGTGTAGTGAATATGGGACGAGCGGAATGAAAATTCTTGCTCAAAGAATCAATGCTGCTGGAACGTTTCAATGGGACTCTTTAGGAAAAACAGTTTGTAGTGCGCCGAATTCTAAGCTGAATGTTCAGTTGATTAGCTCTACTGCCGGAGAAGCAATTTGCGTGTGGCAGGATACAAGAGCCTACGACACGACATCTAGCAACGATAACATCTATGCCTCAATCATTCCTATGGTGGTTACGCCTTCAGTTGTTTCAACTAATATGGAACCAAAGCCACTAGTGTATCCAAATCCAACATCCCAATATGTTCACCTGAATCTCTTAAAAGAACCTACTGCAGATGCCATCCATGTTTTTGACAGCTACGGCAGGTTAGTCAGGCAATTCAGCCACTATAATTTAAAGAACCCAATCAGCCTTTTGGGATTACCTACCGGAATCTATTTCTTCAGCATTCAGGCAGGTACGCATTCATATCGGTTTAGCATCTCAAAGCAATGATGCTTGCTGTTGGATTTTAAAAAGCTGAAACAAGATGTAACGCCCCTGAAGCTGTCTCAAGCAAATTCAGGGGCATTTTTATGTTCAAAAATTAGCATTCCTATTCAGTGTTCTTTTAGTGCTGCAACAAGAGCACTGACAGAAATTTCACGGATGCAATGACAGTTTTCCGGTGCATTTCTACAGGCTTCGCAGGATTCTTTTTCTGAAAAAGCAATCGCCTTTGGACCCAAGGGGCCCCATCGTCCGGCATGCATGGGACGGATTGAAGGGTAAATCCCCAATGCCCTCTTCCCCAATGCTGCCGCAATGTGTAGCGGACCTGTACTGGCGGCCACCAGTGCATCGCAGGTGGCAATGAAAGCAATAAACTGAGATAAGCTCATGCGCCCGCTGATGTCCACAACCTCTTGCCCAACTTGTTTCAAAAGCGGTGCTAAGGAACTGCGCTCTTTTTCGGTGCCGGATATGAACACCTGGATATTATCTGCTGCCAGCATCCGGGCAAGAGAAGCAAAATTTTCTAAGCCCCATTCACGCGCACTGCCCTGCGATTTCGGATGTAGGATGACATGAAATTTCCCAGGTTCGAGCAGTGATGAAAACTCCGATGCCAACGGTTCCAGTCGATCCAATGAATAATAAGTCCCGAGCTGATCTTTTGAGAAAAACGAATCAATTCCTAAGGGTCGTAACAGGCATGTGTTGAGTTGTGCTTCGTGTAACTCGGAGTGTTTTCGGTGAAGCTTCACAAGTCGGTTGCAACTGAGCCAGTGATAGGGCCTGCTGCTGGTGCCAATGCGGATAGGGATACCGAGGCGAAAGGCTTTCCAGGCGATGTCTTTTCTTGGGAAAACATGAAGGATGACATCCCAATTTTTCCCGATCACTGTCCCCGACAAGAAATCTTCACAGTCCACAAACTCATCCACAGCACTACAGCAAGCAATCACGGGCTTCGTGTATTTTTTACCTAAAAAGCCAATCCGGATTCCAGGAAAACTTTGTTTCAGAATAGTGGCCAAAGGAAGCGTCAGCATCACATCGCCGATGGAATCCGTTCGGCTGATTAAAATGCTGTGGGGTTTTTGCATGAATGTGTGTTGCTCAGGTTCCCTGAAATAATCGGATTTTGATTGCTTTTTGGTTTGTGCTGAAAACGTGGCTGTAAATTTAGAATGATGCACAACAGTCTTTCCCAAAGCCCCAGCTTCACAAGCCATATTTTCATTGCGGGTATTTTTCTGTTTTCGGTAGTGCTGATTACTCCACCAGCAGGTCTTCGGGCAGCCCCTCAAGCCGATTCAAAAGCAATGAATGAAACGCAATCATTTTCCTGGAGCCTGAACCGTCCTTTACGTTGGGCCGATTTTCAAGGAAAGATTCGAAAAGATGCGGACCGAAATTTTGCCGCAGAAACTATTTGTGGTATTTCAATCAAAACAAACATGGCTAAGCCTGCCGAACCAGTTCAGGTGCAGGTTTCGAATCATTTTGATACCCATCTTTCCTGGCTGCGACCTGGCCATGCTACTGCTGAGGTTCTGCGCCATGAACAAGGGCATTGGGATCTCTGCGAAATCTACACCCGCATCCTGCAGGCACGCTTTGACTCTGCCCACATTACCGGCTCCACCCTTCATGAAGAGGTCTCCCGTATTTACCAATCCGTCATCACTGCCCATCGCGAACGACAGCAGCAATATGAAGACGAAACACAACACGGCACCATCCCTTCCGCGCAACGCCGTTGGGAACTTCTGATAGCGGAAGAACTACAAAAATCGTCACAGTAGTGCAGCTTTGATGGGATTTCATGGCTGCTACAGGCCTACCCTTATTTTCGCTTATGCGTTTTCCTCTGTTGCTTGTTGCCCTGCTGTTTCCGCTCTCCCTTTTTGCCCTTTCGAAAGACAGTACCGTCTTCATCACGGCGCCTGAAGGCAAGGTATTTGGTACGCTCACGCTGCCCACCGGCCATGCGACAGTCCCTTTGGCCATCATCATTGCAGGCTCCGGCCCTACTGACCGAAACGGCAACCAGCTCAAGTTGAAAAACAATTCTTTGTTGGCACTTGGCGATTCGCTGGCGCAATCAGGAGTTGCGAGCCTTAGGTATGATAAACGGGGCGTTGCCGCCAGCAAGGATGCTGCCAGCGATGAATCCAAGCTCCGGTTCGACGACTATATTTCGGATGCAGAAGCCTGGGTCCGGAAATATCAGCACGATAAACGCTTCTCACAGATTTTCATCATTGGCCATAGTGAAGGGGCACTAGTGGGTTTGCTGGCTGCAGAAAAGGTGAACGTAGCCGGTTATGTTTCTCTGGCAGGAGTAGCCGTTCCTGTGGATTCCATCATCTACAAACAAATTAAGGCGCTTGCAGCACCCAACAGTGGCATGCCAGACAGTATGAGAATGCTGATGCAGACCTTGCGCAGTAAAGGCTCGATAGATTCTGTACCGCACGGGATTTATCAAGGATTCTTCAGAAAAAGTGTTCAGCCATACTTGCTTTCATGGATGCGTTATGACCCTTCCGTGGAAATAAAAAAGCTGAAAATCCCGGTGCTAATTATTCAAGGAAGTACAGATATTCAAGTGGACACTTCCAATGCTTATGCACTCAAAGCAGCTTGGCCTTCTGCCCGTTTGGTCATTATCCCGGGTATGAACCATGTGCTCAAAAATGTAGGAAGGGATCCGGGAGACAACCAGCTTAGCTATATGGATCCGGGCTTTTTAATGAATAAAGAACTGACTCCGGCCATCGTGTCGTTTATCAGAAGTGCGGGGCAAAAACAGAAACGATAAATCCTCGGTCTTTCCTCAAGGAAACCTGCTGAACTTTTGGAGCCAGAAAAAGGATTTGGGTTGAATAGCTCAGCGAATAGGACTGACAGAATATCCAGCCTTACGGAGCAGGGAGATGACCCCGTTCTCACCCCAAAGATGCCCGGCACCTACTGCGAAAAAGGTGGATTTGCTCTGCATCATCTGCGCCATCTCCGGAATCCATTTCTTATTGCGCTCATCCAGAAACAAGTTCATGTCCATGCCGGCATCATCCTTTGAATGCTGGATGTGCTCGTATAGGGCCGGCAAATCCTGGCGTTTGTAGGCATCTAACATCTGCGCATACTCAGCACGAGCCTGGGCAAATGAATCTGCAGTTTGCATGATGGACTCACTCAGGCTGTCGCTGGGGATGCTCGACATCACCTCGAGTTGTTCTTCGGCGCTTTCTAAGCCACGGATTTCCTTTCCTGATTGCTGAGCCTGCTCCATGATATTAGATTCATAAGAACTGGGGAAACTACAGCCTACGGCACGGGTTGCTAAAATGGTTTCCAGCGCTTCGGGTTTCATTTGCTGCAGCAGGTTGAGGTCCATGCCCACGGAATCGTGCATAAACCGGCTCAGGCGGGCCCATTCCTGTTTGCTGAAATAGTCTTCTAACTTTTTATCGCTGCCAGCAAGGCTCAAACCCTTACTGACACTTTGCAAAACGCCCGGGTCATTAAGGTCCAGTTCAAAACACACTTGCTCGCTGGCAGTCAAAGTTTGTTTCATCGCATCTGTCCATAGATAGTCGTCCGGGCAAACGAGGTGGATGGTGCCGAAGAGGTACGAATCGGAAGGCAACCCCTTGCCAGAAATGCGCCAGAGCAGGGAGTGCCCATCGCCCTGGGCGGAAGCCTGATGGCAGGCTAATAAGAGTAGCCCACAACAAAAACGCACAAAATCTCTTTTCATAATCATCTTTTAGCTTTCAGCTTCCTGAACCCCCCGACGACAAAACTGAATATCACCGGCTCGGTTGGCTATATTTTAATGCAACAGCAAGGTCAGTGCCGCAAGGGCTACGCCTGCCGCCATGGCAGCTATTTTCTGGTAACTCAGCAGGTGATGTTTTGTACCGCTTTCAAAAAATATCGTCGTCGAAATATGGATGAAAGCACCTGCCACAACCGGTATCAGCACGGTCACTGTCTTTGCCATAAAGCCATAACGGATGCCTAAAAAGGCTGCCAACAGGGCCGCCGCTGGTGTGATGCAGGAAAAGAGCAGGATGAGTCCTGCTGCCTTGCTTCTGGAGTATGCCGTACGCAACAGCACGCCCAATATCATGGCTTCGGGTAGCTTATGCAGACCTACCGCGAGATACAGAGAAGGGCCCGTGGCCGGGTCGCGGTAATGAAAACTGAGCGGCAAGCCTTCCATGAATGCATGTAGCGCCAGGCCGGCGAATATCCCGGTTACGGCCAGCCCATGTCCATGCCCTTCTTGGTGCACATGCCCATGCTCTACTCCGTGGGTCGTACGCTGGATGAGCAATTGCAGGAAGAAGCCGGCCAACAGATACACACCCGCATGTTCCGGTAGGTCTTGAAAGGTCTCAGGCAGCAAGTGCAGGCAAGTGATACCCAACAAGGCTGAACCGGAAAATGCAAGCAAAAGATGGGTCTTATGTGCTGCCGGTGGGCCGGAAATCAAGGGTAGGGCACCTCCAGCAAAACTGGCCAGCAGCAGCAGCAAATCGGGCAACAAATGCATAGCGGGGCTGCAAGTTAGCATCGAAGGATAGCCAGCCCTTCAGGATGCATACCTATCCGGGCACGGAATTTTTTTTATTTGCAGCAGCAAGCAACATGTATGAAATACGATAACCAATTCCCCAGCTCGCCCAGGCAAACAGGCCTAGAACCCGCGCCCGGTCGCTTGCTCATCGCCGAACCGATGTTATCCGACCTGATCTTTTCACGCACTGTCGTTCTGCTGTGCGAACATGGCTCGGATGGCTCGGTGGGCTTTATGTTGAATCGGAAAACTCAGTTTACGCTCAACGACCTGCTGCCCGGTATTCAGGCACCTTTATTACCCGTCTATCAGGGCGGCCCCGTTCAGGCGGACACCTTGCACATGCTGCACCGCATACCCGAAATGCTGGAAGGAAAAGAATTGGTAAAGGGGATTTTCTGGGGCGGTAATTATGATGCATTGAAGCTGTCTGCCGTCAACAATTATATCCAGCCAGAAAACATTCGCCTGCTGATGGGCTATGCCGGTTGGGGTGCCGGACAATTGGATAAAGAATTGGAAGAAGGCTCTTGGCTGGTGTCTGAGGCAGATGTGAACCTAGTGTTCGAAATGGATGCATCCCAACTCTGGCGGCGGGCCGTTGAGTCCTTAGGGCCTGATTTTACCGAGCTGACTATGTTGCCCATTAACCCGCAGCTCAATTGAGCGTTGGCAGCCAGCGATTGTGTTTTAATGTAGCAAGGGATACAGCCGATTTAAAAAATCTTCCCGGAAATCTAAAAGCTTAATGTAAGAGGCCCGAGCTCAACGGATGTTGGCTGCTGTGGCATTAGAAGCTCCCTGAACCCGCAGCAATCCGCTCCAGGTATTGTTGTAGGGGTTGAGGTCTCCCTGAGCTTTGGCGACAATGGTCAGCCGGGTATTGTAGCCTTGGGGCAGGGGCACCTGAATGAGGGCGTCTTCCAGCGCTGGGATGGGCTTAGCATAATGAACGCGGGCAATTTGTTGCCCACCTTTTAGTACGAGCAAGTCCACGCCCTGAATGCTTCCGGTGCTAAAGTTTTGCACGCGTACCTGAGCAGTCTGGTCTTCCATTTCGGCATCGAGCATCCGTAGGTCAGGGTGGGCGTCTGGCTGAATTTTACTGCTCCAGGCTTGTACTTCTGCGTAAATATCCGCAGCCGTCTGGCCTTTCAGTGGGCGGACCAGTTGGTCCGGGGTTACTAAGTACAGGTGGGTGCCGAGGATAGAATAAAGGGTGTTCCAGCCGGGGCTGCTTAGCGTTGGGTCTTCTTCGTTGAAAGGGATAACCGGTAGCCCGGCTTTTGAATAATCTTCTTTATCGGGGAACACGCGTACATCTACAAAAGCGATGTGCAGGTCGCGCTGAGAGTAGGGAGCTGCATCGGGGCCGGTACCGTGGTTGGCAGCGAGGTCTTGTAATACTCCAGAAGAAAGCAAAAGCTGTGCGGACTGAGAGTTAAAGCTACCCACGGCCAGAATCAGGGGCTTATCGTCGGCTATAGTTTTATAGAGGGAAGGGTAGGTAGCACCTTGAAAAGGCGCATCTGCTATCCAGCGAAGCTGTGCCGACACAGGAGTTAATGCACTCAGGAGGAGTGTCGTTAACAGTAGGTAAATCCTGTGAAGCTTATTCATTTTGCTGCTGAGGGTGCTTTCGGGTAATAGCTACTTTCGTGGTAATGAAACTGAGAACAGTACTTTCAAGTGTACTTCTGGTTAGCTATTCGTTAAGTATCTCATGCCAAAAGTATGAGACTCGTAACGTAGTTGTTAACGATAGAAACACATATTTTTCTATTAAACAGTTTGCTGCCGATCAAATACAGATGTATGGGCAGGTCCCTTTTTCGCTCTATAAGATCACTCATCTGGATGGGAAGATTGACTCTTCTGTAGTGAATTTCATCAATGTAGATTGGGCGCCCATTTTGAATGCGTTTGAAGAAACCGATATTTCAGATAAGAAATTCTTAGGCCAGTATGACTTCAGCGTATATGATGAAAGCATCACGGGAAGCCGGATTGCGGCCTATACCGCAAAAAACGACAAGCTATTAACACGCCGGTTGCAAATAGGGACAGACCCCAGCAACAATAAAATCACCTCCATCTACATAGAGACTGCGAAGAATAGTTTTTGGGGTTCCAGCACACAGAAATTGCTTTATATACCGCTTCACCTGATTCAGATGCAGCAATCAAAACGGCCCCTTTTGGGTAAGGCGTGGGATTTAAGGACGGAATATCGGTTTATGAGAGATGATTATCTGGATGAATAAGGAGGGATTCAGTCATGACTAAAGTGCAGTATCAGGAGCAGGCAGCTTCTATCCCGCACCTGCCCGGGTGCTACAAATACTTTGATGAAGGCGGTGTGTTGCTCTACGTGGGCAAAGCCAAAGACCTGCGCAAACGGGTAGCTTCCTATTTCACCAAAGGCGACCATAATTACAAGACCAAGCGCATGATTGCCCTCGCCCAGAGGGTCGAGTTTACGGTGACCGACTCAGAGCATGATGCGTTTCTGTTAGAAAACTCACTCATTAAACACTACCAGCCCCGGTTCAATATTGAGCTGAAAGACGACAAGACCTATCCGTATGTTGTCCTAAAAAAAGAGCATTTCCCCAGGGTATTTCTTACCCGAAGGGTCATCCGGGACGGCTCCGAATACATTGGCCCCTTTACCGGTGTTTGGCGCGTGAAAGAGTTGCTGGAGTTGGTGCGGCAAAGCATTCCGTTGCGCAATTGCAACCTCAACCTGGCACCGGCTCAAATCGCCCGAGGGCGGTACAAAGTATGCCTGGAATATCATCTGGGGAATTGCCTGGGACCTTGCGAAGGCCTGCAGAGCGAACAGGATTACAACGAAGGCCTGCAGCATGTGCGGCATATTCTGAAAGGAAATACCGGAGAAGTCTTGAAAGCTCTTAAAGGGCAGATGTTGGCTCATGCGGCCGCCCTGGAGTTTGAAAAAGCGGAACTGTTAAAGCAAAAAATTGATGCCCTTTCCGACTTTCAAAGCAAGAGTACGGTGGTGAACCCCCGGCTCGGAAACTTAGACGTAGCCAGCATCCTGTTGGAGGAGCAACATGCGTTCCTGAACTACATGATGGTGAGCAATGGCGCCATCATCTATGCACACACGGTAGAAGTTGAGCGTAAGCTGGATGAAACAGAAGCTGAGATTCTCGCGCTGGCTGTAGCACGCTTTCGCGAACGTTATCAGAGCATCGCTACGGAACTGATTGTACCCTTTGAGATTGATGTCACAGAAGAAGCTCTAAAGCGAACCATTCCCAAAGCAGGTGATAAGAAAAAACTACTCGACATGAGCCTGCGCAATGCTGAAGTGTTCCGGGAAGACATGCGTCATCGCAACCGGCTGCTGATAAGCGATGAGGTTCGGGAAGCGGCCAGAAGAAATGTTTTGATGGAACTACAGGAATCACTTTCACTGCCTTCCTTGCCAGTGCATATTGAGTGTTTCGACAATTCCAATTTTCAGGGTTCCTTCCCCGTGTCTGCGATGGTATGCTTTCGCGATGGGAAGCCGGCTAAAGAAGACTACCGGCATTTTCATGTCAAAACAGTGGAAGGCATCAATGACTTTGCCACCATGTCGGAAGCCGTCTATCGCCGCTACAGCAGGCTGCTGCACGAAGAAAAACCGCTCCCGCAATTAGTCATTATTGACGGAGGGAAAGGCCAGCTCAGCGCAGCCCTGGAGAGTATAGACCGGCTGGGTATCCGGGGAGCAATGACCATCGTGGGCCTGGCTAAAAAAGAAGAAAGCTTGTTCTTCCCAGGCGATTCTGAGCCGCTCAACCTTCCTTTCGATTCCGAGGC
The DNA here is from genome assembly GCA_018267625.1 of Bacteroidota bacterium. Lineage (GTDB taxonomy): Bacteria > Bacteroidota > Bacteroidia > Chitinophagales > Chitinophagaceae > UBA1952. The sequence goes on along the minus strand of JAFDYC010000112.1, from coordinate 21,136 downwards.
ACATAAGTTGGTACGCCGCATCCGGGATGAAGTACATCGTTTTGGCATCACCTTTCACAGAAAATTGCGCAGCAAAGGCACCATAAAAAATGAACTGGAAGAAATCCCGGGTATCGGCTCCAAAACTGCCACAGAATTATTGCAACGTTTTCGCTCGGTGGGGAATATCAAAAAACTGACCGAGCGCGAGCTTACCGGGGCCATCGGCGCCAGCAAAGCCCGGATGGTATTCTCTTATTTTCACCTGGATGCCCGGCAAGACGAACCGGATGCATGACAACAATCAGCGCCCCAGGCTTTGGAAGAAGGACAGATTGTTCCCGTTTTTCATGCCCGGACTTCGAACTTTACGCCTCAAATTCTGATTGTGGATTCGAGCGTTTTTTCAGAACATCCGCCGGCAATGATTCCATCCATTCTTAAGATGAAATGCCCCTGTTGCCGGAAGGGAAGTATGTTTTGCCAGCATAGCATATTCCCCCTTGGCAGCATGATGGATATGCCAGATCGTTGTGCGGTATGTAGCCAAAAAATGGAGTTAGAAATCGGATTTTATTATGGTACCGGCTATGTCAGCTATGGCCTCACGGTAGGCTTGTTTGTCTTGTACGCCATTTTTTTTGGTGTCGTGTTTGGCTTTTCCTATAAGGACAATAGCGTGTACTGGTACCTCGGTACCGGCATTGCCGGTGTGTTGCTGCTTCAGCCCTGGCTCATGCGGCTGTCGCGGGTTCTCTACCTCTATCTCTTCGTTCGCTACGGCCAGCGGAAAGAAGGTAAATGAGGTTTCTGAAGCAAGAAATTTCTTGCGGGAAAAACTAAGGAAGAATAATCAGCGATGTGGTTTGAATCGTGTCGCTGGTATGACCGGCGCGGTCTTTCACCCACATGCGCCAGCTCACAGTGTCGCCATGCAGGCGATGCAGCGTATCCTGTCGTGTGTTGATATAAATTCCCTGAATGGCAATGGTCCCTTTGCCTTCTAAACCTTTGATAGGGTCGCGGGCGCCATCCGGAATCGGGGGGAAGAAATAGCGTAAGATTGAAAAATTCGTTCCTGTATCGCGGGTGTCTTTTAGAAAGACATCATAATTCCCGCTGGTTGGGTCGTTGCCCAGGTCGCCATCGCCGTCTGTAAAGCCAAAGCTGAGGTAAGCAGTATCTTTAAAAGAGCCGCTATGCACGCTGTCTGGGTACAGAGAAATGAAACTGATGGAAGGGGTGACGGGATTCGTGTTTGTTTTGCAGGCCCACACGCCGATGAAGCAGAGCAGCAGGAAAAGCGGCAACCAGAATTTCATGTCGCCAAAGTTATCCGAAACCATTACCCAACAACCACGAGTTTATTTAGACTCCGTCACGCAGCTTCACTTTGAAAAGATGGCGCTGGAGGTCTTCCGGTTTCAGTATGAGCACAATGATTTGTACCGATCTTTTTGCCAGGCCATCCATCGCAATCCTCAACAAGTCTCAAGGCTTACGGAGATTCCCTTTCTACCTATTTCTTTCTTCAAATCACACCGGGTCTGGACGGGCAACGAAGCCACGGCACCTGCTTTCGTTTTTGAAAGTAGTGGCACAACAAGCGAAACACCCAGCCGCCATTATGTGCGTGACGCTACTCTTTATGAGGCAGCCTTGATTCAAGGCTTTCAGGAAGCTTTTGGCGCTCCGGAAGAATTTGTCTTTCTGGCTTTGCTGCCTTCTTATCTGGAACGAAAAAATGCCTCCCTGGTGCATATGGCCCGGACACTCATGACTCAAAGTGGCGCAGCAGAAAATGGTTTCTTCCTGCACGAATGGCCCATACTGAAACAACGATTACTACACCTGAAAAACTCCAGGAAAAAAACCATCCTCCTGGGAGTCAGCTTCGCCTTACTCGACTTCGCAGAAGCCTGCCCGATGGACCTTTCCGGCATCATCGTGATGGAAACAGGAGGCATGAAGGGCCGGCGGGAAGAATGGACCCGCAGCCAGCTTCATGACTTGCTGAAGCAGCAATGGCAATTACAGGAAATAGCAACTGAATATGGCATGACGGAGCTGCTTTCTCAGGCCTATGCTTTGCGTGATGGGCTACTCAGCCCTTCATCCACCATGAGGGTTCTGGTGCGGGAGTTGAATGACCCGTTTCAAGTTTCGGAAATCGGGCAGGGGGCGCTCAACATAGTGGACCTGGCAAACCTGCATTCTTGCGCATTCATCGCCACAGATGATGTGGGGACAGTGCATGCAGCTAATAGTTTTGAAGTGCTGGGCCGCAGCGATTATTCTGCCTTGCGGGGATGCAGCCTGATGACTGCATAAACTAGCCCAGTTGCAGCTACCTGCTGAAAACTCAATCAGGGGTCAATTCGCCAGATAGCACCTGCATCCCCACAGACGAAAATCTGGCCTTGTGCGTTTCGGGCAATGCCATACAGATGCGTATCTGTGAACCGGGTCAATTCACTCCAATGCTTTCCGCCATCATCTGTGTAAATCATGAGGCCGTCTTCTCCTACGGCATAACCATGCCGGGCATCTAGGAAAAGCAGGTCTTGTAGCCGGTATTTGGGATGGGTGATGTCGTTGCCATTGCGCAGAGTTTCCCAACTATTGCCTCCATCTTTTGTGGCGCAAATGCTGCCTTCCCCGCCGCAGGTAAATGCTGTGCGGTCATCCAGTATGTCTATCGCCTTGAAGTTGTCATTGCGGGGCGATTGCCATTGCCAGCTACGACCTCCATCAAGGGTATGCTGCATCACGCCATAACCGCATCGCCAGCCCTGCCCATTGGGGAGCATTGCAATATCATTCAGCTCATAGCCTAAAGAATCGTGGCTCAGCACCTGTCCCATCGTGTCTGCCCACATCGCGTCGCCGCGTTCAAATGAAATACCTCCCACTGCCATAAAGTACCCGGCATCCTGAAAGGCTAATGCCTTATATGCTTCGTAACGAAGCTGAAAACGTTGCCAGGTTTGGCCGCCATCTCTTGTGCCCAGTAAGTTGCCATCAAAGCCAATCATCCACACAGAGCCATCAGGAGCTTTCGTGATGCCAAACAATTCCTTATGCGCCTCCGGCGAAATATAGAGTTGCCAACTTGCCCCGGCATCTCGGGTGATGAGCACGTCGGCTTCGTCAAACCGGGAACCACCACAAGCAAAGCCCAGGCTGTCGTTGATAAATAATATCCGGTTGAGCCGATTTTGGGTATGCGTTTCTAAGCGGGTAGCGCCACGATAATGAATGAGGTCTTTACTGCAAGAGGCCAGCAGCAGACACAACAGGCAACTTAAAAGACGGCACATGGTTCAAAGATGCAGGCGTCTTACAGAGCCGGCACACGCCCATCCGGATATTTTTTCCAGGGAATATTCTTGCCGAGTGTGCCCAGCAGGCGCCTGATTCCACTTTGCGATTCGGTGATGGGCTGCCAGTCCGGGTCTTTAGTATGGGCCGACTTGGGATGAATGACAGGCTCCAAATGATTATAGGCTTTTAGCGAGTCTGCAATGAAAGGCAGGTGGGTGATGGGTGTGGCAAAGCGCTTCCGCGTAAAGCTTTTTAGCATGGATGATTGAAAAGGGTCTGTGCCCAGTGCCAGACTTTTGAAGCCCAATTTTTTTGCCAGCAGATATGAGTAATACACGTTCTCGGTGCTGTGTTCGGCGAGCGTGTCATAAAAGATATGTTCGGCTGGGATACCCAGTGCCTGACCATATAGCCCCATGATGCGTGCTTCGTAATAGGGAGAATAAACAGCGCCCCCGGAATAAATAATATTCTTCACATAGCCATTCTTATACAGCACATAGCTCCACAGCACCCGTGCGTGCATCACGGTATCCCAGCGCTGCCCATCGAAGGGGACACCGGGAATGATAACCGCATCAAAAGGTGTGGATTTGCTCCATGCTGGTTGTTCGTTGTTCGTCCCTATTCGGGACGATGCCTGCACAGCCAGCGTCATAGCAAGCAGCAGCAGGATGATGCCTAGTAGATTTTTCAAAGAATCAGTTTGAAGATGTTTCGAACAGCCGTCAAACGAATTTCAATAAAATTCTTTCTGATAGACCTTCCGGTATGCAGTTCGTTTTTGAAAAGCGATGAGCAAATGCTGTTACACCCGAGTACTGGAAAAAGAATTGCTTAGGATTCAGGGTGTATTTCTTCTTGCAAAAAGACTCGGAAGGCGTTCAGGAAATTCAGCAGATGTAACCGGGTCGCTTCATCCTGAATTGTTCCTTCTGGGCTAAATCGTGCTTTGATGCCCTGAATGAGCAGGGTAGTGTTGGGCACAAAACGAGCCATTAGGGTGCGCATGATTCGTTGCAGTTCTTCATGCCCCTGTATGCCGCTTGCGGAGGCGGTGATAATGCCTAAGGGTTTTTCACTGAAAACGGTTGTTGCCACGCACCATTCAAGCGCATTTTTCAATCCACTGGGAAGGCTAAATACATACTCGGGGGTGCATATTAAGACAGCGTCTGCGGACTCAATGGCTTGCCGGAAATCCAATACAGGCTGGGGCGTGTTCTTAGTAGCATTTGCCGGGTCGAAATGAGGAAGGCTTTTGAGCTGGTCAAAAACGCTGATTCGGAAATAGCCTTCTGATTCCGTTTTCAGGAAGTCAATCAGTTTTTGGTTGGAAGATGCATCGCTGGCACTTCCGTTGATGGCGAGGATGTGTTTCATGGATAGTGAGCGGGTCGAAAAACCTTAGAGTGCATCGGAACCGAAGGTGTCTCCCTGGCTCATGTCGCCGGTCTCAAATCCTTTTTTGAACCAGTACATCCTTTGGGCAGAAGTGCCGTGGGTAAACGCATCGGGCACCACATATCCCTGTGCTTCTTGTTGCAGTTTGTCGTCGCCTATGGCATTGGCTGCATTGAGTGCCTCTTCAAGATCGCCGGATTCGAGGATGTGTTTCATCTGCTGGGCATGATGAGCCCAGACTCCGGCAAAGAAATCAGCTTGCAATTCCAGCTTTACGGAAAGTTTGTTGAATTCTTTTTCGCTCAGCCGCCCGCGCATTTGATCTACTTTTTCGGAAATGCCCAGCAGGTTCTGGACATGATGCCCATTCTCATGGGCCACCACATAGGCCATGGCAAAATCGCCGGGGGCATTAAAGCGGCTCTTGAGTTCATCGTAGAAGCTGAGGTCTATGTAAATCTTGCGGTCAGCCGGGCAGTAGAACGGGCCCATAGCACTGGAAGCACCCCCACAACCAGAAGCTATTGATTGGCGAAATAAGACCAGCTTCGGCTCCTGATAACTCATGCCCTGTGCTTCAAACAGCTTGTGCCAGACATCTTCATTGTCTGCCAGCACCACCTTGACAAAGTGGGCAGCATCATCATCTTCGGCAGGGTTGGCCACCTGTGCAGTCTGTTGCTGCATCGGCGCCCCCTGATTGACAGCCTGCATCAGATCCATCGGGTTTTTACCCATCAGCAGGGCAATCACCACCACCACCACCGTGCCGAGTCCACCTATGGCCAGTCCGCGACGGGGGATACCTCCGCTGTCTCGCATGTCTTCAACGTTATCGCTTTCGCGACGGCCTCTCCATTGCATATGCTTAGATTTTTAAGCGTGGAAAATAAAAAAAACGGATAGCTGAAGAAAGCTGCTAAATGGGTACCGTTTTTTTGAAGGAATCTAAGGCTTAGTGCAACTCTAAGGAATATTGAAGCTGATGTTCCATGAGGTAATCTACCAGCTCATCACAGGGATAAAATTTGGAATTTTTACGGCTGAGCCTCAGTTCCTGGCCCAGAGTTTCATCGGTGATGCAGAAACTTAGTTCGCATTCGCCGGGGTTTTCCTGAACACATTTACTCAGGAAAGTCACGAACGGTAGGTCGAGGGAATTTAAAGTCAGGAAAAGCGTGATCCGTTTCGTCAAGTTGTGGCGGACGGTGCTGAGTAAGGATATTTTCTGAATAGAAAATTCCATCCGATCAGGCCTGTATTTGCTTTCGGCCCACATGCCTTGTATGAGCAGCTTCTGGCCGTTTTCCAAAAACTGATGGTATTTCAGGTAGTCCTTTTCCCAAAGCGTGAATTCATGTTGTCCGCTGTAGTCGTTCAGTTGGAAGGAGCCAAACTTGGTTCCTTTCTTGGTAAGGCGTTGTTGCGAATCGCTGATATAACCCGCCAATCGGACCGTCTTGCCCCGGTTCTCATCTAATTGGCTGAGGGGCAGGATGCCGTAATGCTGGAGTTCAAATCGGAAGCCATCCAGCGGGTGGGCAGAGAGGTAGATGCCTATCATTTCCTTTTCCCGTTCTAAAAGCTCGCTGATGTTCCAGGGCTCGCAATCCGGGATAAGGGGTGGTTTGATTTCAGGCAAAGTCCCAGCGCCAAAGAGGCTGTTGCTGGTCATCGCCCTGGCGCCCTGAACCTGATTGGCAAAGCGGGTCAGGCGCTCCAGGCCGGTAATCGGGTCGTTGCCAGGCGCAAAGAAATATTGCGCCCGATGCAGCTCTTTAAAGCTGTCTAAGGTTCCAGAGAGCACGAGGCTTTCCAATGTTTTTTTATTGACGCTTTTGGGGTTGATACGGCTAATAAAATCAAACACGGACGAGAACGGCCCATTGGCTTCACGCTCTTTGATGATGTCTTCGACGGCTGCCTCGCCTACTCCTTTCACAGCGTTCATCCCAAAGCGGATGCTGTTTCCGGCGCCTACGGTAAAGCCTTTCAGCGATTCATTGACATCCGGGCCGGAAACGTTTAGTTCCATCCGCTGGCATTCCTCCATGAAAAAGCGAATCTTATCAATACTGCCGGCATTGTTGAGCACGGCAGCCATGTATTCTGCCGGATAATGTGCCTTGAGGTATGCCGTCTGGTAGGCCACCATCGCATAGCAAACCGAGTGCGATTTGTTGAAAGCATATTGGGCAAATGCTTCCCAGTCGGTCCATATTTTTTCGAGGGTCTTTTCCGGATGCCCTTTTGCCATGGCTCCCTGGATGAATTGCCCTTTCATTTTGTCCAGCACCGCCTTTTGTTTCTTGCCCATCGCTTTGCGCAGCACGTCGGCATCGCCTTTCGAAAAGCCACCCAGCTTTTGCGACAGCAGCATCACTTGCTCCTGATAAACCGTCACGCCATAGGTTTCAGCCAGAAATTCTTCCATTTCCGGCAGGTCATATTCGATGGGTTCTTCACCGTGTTTCCTGCGGATGAATTGTGGGATATAAGCAATCGGGCCGGGCCGGTACAGGGCATTCATGGCGATGAGGTCGTCCATGACGGTAGGCTTCAATTCCCGCAGGTATTTCTGCATGCCCACACTTTCAAACTGGAAGGTGCCATTGGTGTCGCCACGCTGATACAGCTCAAAGGTCTGCAGGTCGTCCAGAGGCAGTTGGTCGAGGTCTATAAGAACCTGATGCTTCCGGCGAATTAGTTCAATGGCATCTTTGAGAATGCTGAGCGTGCGCAGCCCCAAAAAGTCCATCTTGATTACCCCGGCGTTTTCAATCACGTTGCCACCAAATTGGGTGACGACTAATTCAGAGTCTTTGGCGGTAGCTACCGGTATGAGTTCGGTAAGGTCACCTGGGGCAATGATGATGCCCGCGGCATGAATGCCCGTGTTGCGTACGGTGCCTTCTAATTTTTCGGCTTCGTGAAGCACAGTAGCCGCAGGGCTGTCTTCGGCATAGATTTCCCGCAACCGTTCGGCCCCCAGGATGTCTTCTGCTGAAATACTTTCTTTTTCAACCAAAGAGTTTTCTCCTTTCATCGGCGCATGCAGCAGTCGTTTCAGCGAGATGCCGGGTTTGTCAGATACTAGCTTAGCTAATGCATTGGCTTCAGCTAAGGGCAGATCCAGCACCCGGGCTACGTCTTTGATGGACGACTTGGCCGCCATGGTGCCATAAGTCACGATTTGAGCGACCTGACGGCTACCATATTTATGAACGACATAGTCAATCACCTTCTGCCTGCCGGCGTCATCGAAGTCGGTGTCAATATCGGGCATGCTCTTGCGTTCGGGGTTCAGGAATCGTTCGAAGAGCAACTTGTATTTGATAGGGTCAATATTGGTGATGCCGATGCAATAGGCAACTACAGAACCCGCAGCAGAACCCCGGCCCGGGCCTACGAAGACACCGATATCCTTGCCATGGTTGATGAAGTCCTGCACGATGAGGAAGTAACCCGCAAACCCCATTGTCCGGATGGTGAACAGTTCAAACCGGATTCGTTCTTCGATTTCTGCTGATAGTTCCGGGTAGCGTTTGTGGGCTCCTTGCCAGGCCAGGTGCTCCAGCCAGCTATCCATGTCATAACCGGCGGGCACTTCGTAGTGAGGTAGCAGGATATCGCGCTCCAGGCGCAATGCTTTCACCTTGTCCACGATGAGGCCGGTGTTGTCTATGGCCTCAGGCAGATCGGCGAAGAGCGTGTTCATCTCTGTGGTGTTCTTGAAATAGAACTGGTCATTGTAGAAGGCAAATCGTTTATTGCGGGCGAGGTCATCATCCTCGCCGTCCACATACTTTTCGGTGCTTTGTTTTTCACCGGTATTGATGCAAAGCAGGATGTCGTGGGCATTATAGTCTTCGCGGTCCACGTAGTGCGAATCGTTGCTGGCGATGATAGGCACCTGGTATTTGCGGGCAAAACGAACCAGGCTTTCATTGGCCCGAATCTGGTCGGGGATGTCGTGGCGTTGCAGCTCCACATAATAGTCTTCGCCAAACACCTCCAGCCACCATTGGAATACTTTTTCCCCCGCTGCTTCGCCCTGTTGCAGGATGGTTTGCGGCACTTCTGCACCGAGGCAGCAGGTAGTTGCTATCAGCCCTTCATGGTGCTGCAGCAGCAACTCTTTGTCAATGCGGGGGTACTTGCCATACATCCCTTCGATGTATCCTAAGGAGCATAGCTTGACAAGGTTCTTATAGCCGGTTTCGTTTTTGGCTAAAAGAAGCTGATGGTACCGCTTGTCTTTTTCACCATCGCTCTTCCGGAATTCGCGTTTCTGCCGGTTGCTGACCAGGTAAAATTCACACCCTACTATGGGCTTCACCACCGGCTCTTTCAGCTCTTTCCCTTCCGAAGAAGTGCCCACTACTTTCGTGTCTTTCCAGGCCGTAGCGACAAACTCAAACACACCAAACATATTGCCGTGGTCCGTGATGGCCATCGCCGGCATCTCATCTTTTTTTGCCTTTTCAAAAAGCCTCGGGATGGAGGCGGCACCGTCTAAAAGTGAATACTGAGTATGGTTGTGGAGGTGGGAAAACTTCATAGTCAAACGCCCGAAAATTGCAACGGCTGTGCTCTCTGGAAGCACGCCCTTTCAGAATCGTCTAAAGGTCGTTGAAATGCCTTGCCTCATTCCGGCCGTTTTTCCACAAGAGTTAGTACGACAGATTATACCGGATGGTTATGAATGTAGTTGGGATAATGAAATGGCTCACACGCTTTGCCCGAGATTGATTCTGTTACACCCCAATTTTTAACCCTTCTAAACTTTTCCTGTGCTTATTCAAGAATCCCTAAATGGATTCCTGAAAAAGGGAGCTTTCATCTGAATAGCTGCTGCAGGGCCGCAGCTTTGAGTAGCATCTCCTGCCATTCGCTTTCTGCTTCGCTGCCCCAGGTGATGGCACCGCCGCTGGAGCAGGACAGGTAGCGCTGTTCCGACTGATAAAAAAGGGAACGGATGATGACATTGAAGTCAAAGTCGCCATCTGGTGAAAAATAGCCGACTGTGCCCGCATACAGTTCCCGCCGGGCCTCTTCGTAGCGGTCTATCAGTTGCATGGCCATATGCTTGGGTGCTCCCGTCATAGAGCCCATAGGGAAGGCCTGAAGGAGGGAATCCAGGGGAGGACAATCGTGCCGCAAAGTGCCACTGAGGGTGCTGATCATTTGGTGCACATTGGGGAAGCTATAAATGCCAAAAAGCTCTTCAGCCTGAATGCTGCCGGGCACGCAGCTCCGGGCCAGATCGTTGCGCACGAGGTCGGCAATCATCACATTTTCTGCTTGTTCTTTTTCGCTGTTGCGCAGGTTTTCCCGCAAGGCATTGTCCTCGTCTTGATGAGCGCTACGTCGGGCCGTTCCTTTGATGGGTTGGGAAAAAAGCTGTTGTCCCCGTTTGCATAGGAAGCGCTCGGGAGAAGTACCCATCAGATAGTTTGTGTTGCTCTTGTAGCATGCAGCAAAGGGGGCAGGGGAGCACTCATTCAGCCTGCGGAATGTATCTGTTGGGTTCAGAAATATATTTTCGGCAAAAGCTTCATTGCAAAATGTGACTTCGTAACAGTCGCCCTGGCGGATATGTTCTCTGAGCCTGACGACACAAGCCAGATAGCGCTCTCGGCTGAGCCGGGACTGGAAAGAACAAATGGGCAAGGCCGGAGGCTCTGCAGGAATGGTCCGAAGTATGTTTTCGAGGAGTGTGCCTGCATCTTCTTGCAGCGTCTCCACACAAAGCTTGGTGCTGCCGCGTGGGATATAATACACCGTTTCCGGTACAAAAAACTGTAGCAGCGGCCAGCCGTGCCGTGATTCATGCCGCGATTGCAACCGGGGTTCCAGCAGGTTTTTCAGGTCGTAGCTGAGGTGCCCAAACAGCCAGTCCTGATGCTGAAGAATCTGGTTCCGAACGGCCTTCAGTTCATCAGAGGATTTGCAGGAAAGGACCTGTGCTGCACCCATGCCCAGCAAGCATTCATAGCGCCCATACCGGTCTTCATATTCATTGCTGTCAAAAAAAAGAAACATGCTGTTCCGGGAAGCCCGGTTCAGCATGTTATCCTTGATGTGTCGTAGTTGTTCCGGCCCGAAAGCTACTTCAGCAGAATGGCGATGCACGCTCAAAAATGGCTTTAGAAATCATCATCATCATAGCCATCATCGCTGATGCTGTTTAGCCCCAGGTCATCGAACTCATCATCATCATTTTTCTTCTTGCCGCTTATTGATTTTGACTTGCTCCTGGGGAGGTCAAACTCCTCAAAGTCTTTGTCCATCTTATAGGCATCCTCGTCATTGTCGTTGTCGAAGTCATCTTCTTCATCCGAGAGGTCCAATTCTTCTTCTTCCTCAAAGTCATCTTCTTCCTCGTCCTCGTCTTTTTTGCCTTTTGCGACGGACTTTTTTTCAGCAGCCTTAGCAGTTGTTTTCTTTTTTGGGGGCGTTAATTCCTCATCAGAAGCGGCCTCTTCTTCGTCAGATTCAGGTTTTTTGGGAGCGGCTTTTTTTGAAGTGCTTTTTGGGGCGGCGGCCTTCGAACCGGAAGGTTTTGCTGCTTTCTTGCTCGTTGTCGTTTTCATCGCTGCTAATTTTTTGGGAGTGCCTGTAATGCTTTAGAGACTGTCCAAAATTTGACTGCTTTGCAGAAAGCACCAAATTTTTTTTAGCAGCACTTTCCGTTAGATTTCCGGTTTTTTAAGGCCCAGCAATTGTTCTCTTGCGGTGCCATTGCTGACATACGCAATCTCAGCCCCGAGGTATTGCTCAATGTACCGGGCAAATTCAATAAATCCCTTCGGTAGTTGGGTTGCGTCTTGGCATTTTGAAACGGGTGTTTCTGTCCATCCCCTGAATTCGTGATAGACAGGTGCGAGTTCTGCGTCATTCAGCTCATAAGGCATCTCACGGCTCTGCTGCCCCTGACGTTCATAGGCTACTGCCACTTTGAGCGGACTAAAGCTGTCGAGCACATCGGTCTTCGTCATGATAAGCTTAGTGACACCACTGAGCATGACGGCATAACGCAAGGCTACCAGGTCCATCCAGCCGCAACGCCTCGGCCGGCCTGTAGTGGCGCCAAATTCACCCCCTGCCTGGCGTAAGGCCTCGCCGGTTTCATCTTCCAGTTCAGTAGGGAAAGGACCGCCACCCACACGGGTGCAATAGGCTTTGGTGATGCCGAATACCTCGCCAATGCGGGAAGGTGCTATGCCCAAGCCGGCACAGACGCCTGCGGTAATGGTATTGCTGGAGGTCACGAAGGGATAAGTGCCGAAGTCAATATCGAGCATCGAGCCTTGAGCTCCTTCTGCTAAAATTTGTTTGCCTTCACTGAGTGCCCGGTCGAGCCAATATTCTGCATTGACGATGTTTAGAGATTTTAAGGCTGTAAGCGACTGCATGAACTCATGTTCCCAGGCTTCCCAGTCGGGCACTTCGTCGTACTGCTGCAACATCTGGACATGCTTGCCTTTAATGCTTGCATATCGCTGGGTAAAATCGGGACGCAAAACGTCGCCTACCCGTAGCCCGTTGCGGCCTGTTTTATCCATGTATGCCGGCCCGATGCCTTTGAGTGTAGAGCCAATTTTTGCTTTTCCTTTTGCCGCTTCCGAGGCGGCATCCAGGGCACGGTGGGTGGGCAGGATGAGGTGTGCGCGGTGCGACACAAACAAGCGGGACAGCATGTCCGGTTGAAGTGCGGACACCTTAGCAATTTCCTTCTGGAGGATGACCGGGTCAATCACGACTCCGTTGCCAATCAGGTTGAGGCAATGAGGGTGAAAGACTCCAGATGGAATGGTATGCAGCACCACCTTTTCACCTTTTACATACAGCGTGTGACCAGCGTTAGGCCCTCCCTGGAAGCGCGCGATGATGTCATAGTTCGCTGCGAGGAAATCCACGATTTTTCCTTTGCCTTCATCGCCCCATTGAAGGCCAATCAATACGTCAACCATTGTGCAAGCAATATTTTGAATTCAGATGACTGGCTTGTTGCCGGTCGGGATATATCATTCTCGTCTGGCAAATACCCTACGTTAATGAGGCGGCAAATGTATGCTCCTGAGTTGGCTAAGACGCAAAATGCGCCGGCCTTACCCTTACCTTCGCGCGCAAATTTTTGAAAACAGTATGGCGACAAATCGCACATTCACTATGATTAAGCCTGATGCCGTTCGCAACGGGCATATGGGCAATATCCTGCAAATGATTCAAGCTGCCGGCTTCCGCATCCTGGCAATGAAGTACACGCAAATCACCGAAGAACAGGCTAAGAAATTTTATGAAGTACATGCGGAGCGCCCATTTTATGGAGAGCTGACGCAATTCATGAGCAGTGGCCCCATCGTAGCAGCTATCCTGGAAAAGGATAATGCAGTGGCTGACTTCCGCAGCCTCATCGGTGCGACCAACCCCGCCCAGGCTGCGGAGGGCACCATCCGCCGGAAGTATGCAAATTCTGTGGGCGAAAATGCGGTGCATGGTTCGGACAGCGATGAGAATGCCGCTATCGAAGGAGACTTCTTCTTTAACCGGCTCGAACGATTCTAAGGAATTGCAAGGATGAATATCCAGGCTGCCTCAATAGGGCAGCCTTTTTTATGCCATCCATTTTTTTAGCCCGCTTCATCGGATAATCCATAGTTGTTCTTATTACGGGATAAAAAAACCGCCCCTATTGGGAGCGGCTGAGTGCGCGTGGAGGGACTCGAACCCCCATGCCTTGCGGCGCCAGATCCTAAGTCTGGTATGTCTACCAATTTCACCACACGCGCGGGGGCGGCGAAGGTAAGCGAAATGAGCACTGAGCCTGGGCCCTGTTTCTATGCTTTCATTTTTGCATGGAACTATTCAAGCGATAATACCAAGTCGCCGGTATTGACGAGGCTTCCTTCTTTCAAAATCAGTTCCTGAATCTTGCTGTCCCGGCTTGCGCTGATGGTTGTTTCCATTTTCATTGCTTCAATCACAAACAGGGGCTGAGCCTTTTTGACAACATCACCTTCTGCCACCATGAGCTTAGAAAGTAAACCTTGCAATGGTGCAGCCACCTGGCGTTCATCTTGCTTATCGGCCTTGCGGTTTTCGCGTTGCTCCACGTTTGCTGACTTGTCCAGAATTTCGATGGCACGGGTCTGTCCGTTGAGTTTGAAAAACACGCTGCGCATGCCCCTTTCATCGGCCGGGGTGATGCTGAGCAGGCGGATGAGCAGGGTTTTTCCTGGAGCTATTTCGATGGTAGTCTCTTCGCCGGGTTTCATGCCATATAGGAAGATAGGTGTAGGAGTCACACTCACATCCCCATACAACATCCGGAACTGCCAGTAGGTTTCAAATACTTTCGGATAGAGCTTGTAGGAAAGGAAGTCGGTGAAGCGTACTTCATGCCCGAATTTTTCCTGAAAGGCCTCCATTTCAGCATCGAAATCTACCGGGGGCAAATGTTTCCCGGCCCGTTCGCTAAGGGGTTGTCGCCCTTTCAAAACGATCGTTTGCAATTCCTTGGGGAAGCCCCCTTCGGGTTGCCCAATTTCGCCTGCAAAAAAGCCTTCTACGGATTCAGGAAACGACAAGGTTTCTCCTTTACGCATCACATCTTCCGGGCTCAGGTCATTGGCAACCATGAATTGTGCCATATCGCCGACCACCTTCGAAGAGGGGGTCACCTTCACGAGGTCGCCGAACAGGTCGTTTACCTGCGCGAAGGCTTTTTTGATGTCGTTGAACTTGTTGCCCAGACCCAGCGCCACGGCCTGTGGCTTGAGGTTGCTGTATTGTCCGCCGGGAATTTCATGTTGAAAGACTTCGGCGCTGCTGGCCTTCATGCCGCTCTCGAAAGGGTAGTAATAGGCCCGCACGGCTTCCCAGTAATCGGAGAATTGATTGAGCGAAGTGGTGTCATAAGTACGTTCTCTTTTATGGAAACGCATCATCTCGACAATAGCGTTGAAGTTGGGTTGAGATGTCAGACCGGACATAGCACCGAGTGCACAATCCACGATGTTGACGCCGGCTTCAATGGCCATGAGGTAGCTGGCCGCCTGAAGGGATGAAGTGTCGTGGGTGTGGAGGTGCAGCGGGATCTGAACGGTGTCTTTCAGTGCGGCTATCAGTTCTTTGGCCGCATAGGGTTTCAGGAGCCCGCTCATGTCTTTTATGCAAAGGATATGAGCGCCTGCATTCTCTAAATCTTTGGCTAAACGCAGGTAGTAATCGAGGGTGTATTTAGTCCGCTTCGGGTCAAGGATATCGCCGGTATAGCATAAAGCACCTTCGGCAATGCCACCGGTATGCTTGCGCACCGCTTCGATGCAAGGCGCAATATTTTCCATCCAGTTCAGGGAGTCGAAGATGCGAAACAGGTCCACCCCATTTTCCCAGCTTTGCCCGATGAATTTTTCAATTAGGTTATCCGGATAGGCGGTATAGCCCACGCCATTCATGCCGCGCACCAGCATTTGCAGCAGGATGTTCGGAACCGCTTTTCGGATTTGAGTCAGCCGCTGCCAGGGGTCTTCGTGCAGGAAGCGAAGGCAGACGTCGAAGGTGGCACCACCCCAAACCTCCATTGAAAATGTCTGGGGATGCAGCCGGGCAAAGGCTTCTGCTGCATGCAGCATGTCCCGTGTTCTCATGCGTGTGGCGATGAGGGACTGATGGCCATCGCGCAGTGTCGTGTCGGTATAATGTATCTGAGGGTCATCGCGCAGCCAGGCGCAGAAGGCATCGGTACCCATGCGGTTCAGCTTGTTTTTGCTGCCTTCGGGATAAGCTGCATTTGGGTCAAACTCGGGCAATGCAGGCTTTTCAAAGACTTTTTCAGGGTCTTTAAATTTCACATCCTGGTTGCCGTTGACGCAGGTTTCTCCCAGAAAGCGCAGCATACGGGTGCCTCGGTCCTGACTGGGAGAAAATTGAAACAAGGAAGGGTGTTCGGCAATCAGGTTTACCGTAGCCTGCCCGGCTCGGAATTCAGGATGCGTGATTAGGTTTTCTAAGAATGGGATATTGTTCTTTACACCTCGAATCCGGAATTCTTTCAAAGCCCGCAGCATTTTGTGGCTGGCATCCTGCAGGTCTTTTCCGTGTGTGCTCACCTTAACTAGCATGGAGTCGAAGAAGGGTGAAATCTTCATGCCGGCATAGGTGCTGCCTTCATCCAGGCGTACACCAAAACCTGCGGCATTTCGGTAGGTCGTCAGGGTGCCATAGTCTGGTTTGAAATCATGGGCCGGGTCTTCAGTGGTGATGCGGCATTGAATCGCAACCCCGTTTTTGGGAATGGCTGCCTGCTCACCCAATCCTATTTCTCTTGAAGAAAGTGCATAGCCACTGGCGATGTATAGTTGCGTCTTAATCAAATCAACACCCGTAATCATTTCGGTCACCGTATGCTCTACCTGGATGCGCGGATTCACTTCGATGAAATAAATCACCTCATCTGCATCCACTAAAAATTCAACAGTGCCTAAGTTGTCATAGCCCACTGCCGCTGCAATCCGAAGAGCATAATCATAGAGTTTTTCGCGTGTCTGCGGCTGTAATGCGGTGGAAGGAGCCATCTCTACCACTTTTTGAAACCGGCGTTGTACACTGCAGTCCCGCTCGTACAGATGCACGATGTTTCCATGTTGGTCGCCGGCGATTTGTACTTCAATATGCTTGGGGCGATCCACAAACTTTTCAATAAACAGCGTATCATCTCCAAAGGCCGTTTTCGCTTCGCCTCGTGCTTCAAGGAAGGATTGTTTCAAGGCTTCATCGTTGCGAACTACACGCATACCGCGCCCTCCACCGCCGGCTGCTGCCTTTATCATGACGGGATAGCCGATGCGCTGTGCTTCTCGCAAGGCGGTGGTTTCATCTGTTAAGGGTTCCCGGTTGCTATCAATAATAGGAAGCCCGGCTTTAAGGGCTACTTCCTTAGCCCGGACTTTATCGCCCAAGGCTCGCATGGCACCCGGATTGGGGCCAATAAATAGGATGCCGGCTTGGGCACAAGCCTCTGCCAGAGCTGCATTTTCACTGAGGAATCCATAGCCTGGATGGATGGCATTAGCCCCGCTCTTCCGGGCGATTTGAATGATTGCGGGGATGTCTAAATAGGGCTTGAGCGGCTCATGGTCTGCACCAATTTGGTAAGCTTCATCTGCCTTATATCGGTGCAGGGAATATCGGTCTTCGTAGGTATAAATAGCTACGGTAGGAATATCCAGCTCGGTAGCGGCGCGGGAGACTCGGATGGCAATTTCACCACGGTTGGCAACGAGCAATTTTTGAATGGTCATCAGGAAAGGAATGTCGAAACAGAAGGGTAGGGGAAAGCGGGCAAAGAAAAGGGAAGGAGCTTTCTGAAATTGGTGGTGGGTCGTTAATCCGGATAGATGCCTGTATCAGAAATGGTTTTGTTTGAATGGGGCCTGAAATGGATGGGAAGAAGGACGGGCAAGAAATAGCTGCATTATTTTCACCATTCAACAAAAAGACCTCTAGCCCATGCTCCTTACGCCACCCATGCCGCCCACACTCGATGAGCGCTTCCAACTAGACGGATTCGCGGGTTCTACCAATGAGTTTTTTGCAGTCGTTCGTAGGCTCCTGGAGCTTGCTCTCAACAGGCCAAGGGCACTTAGCCTGCCCGGAAATGAACAACTCAGGCACTTGGTGCAGGATATTTTCAGGCAGCTATCCAAAGAGCGGTTATACGCGGCATTGGCGTTTGCTTTAGCAGACCTTGATGCGGAAGACGAAGGATCTATTCTCTTGCTGCAACAAGAGATGGACTATATGAGTGCGCGGTATGCAGATGTGCACACAAAAGCAGATTTGCCCGACGATGAACTGGAAGATGGCTTAGACAATGTGGAAACTGGAAAAGGTAGCTTTGAAGAGCTCGTTGAAAAGCTCCCTAAATGGCTCAAGAAACTGTTGAAAATCCTGAATGAAGTCTTGAAGATTGTCAAGACCGTCATCTGAGCTTGCACTGACGATTATGGCCAAGATTCAATTTGGTACGAACAAATCCTAATATAGACTCCTGAAAATCCGATAGCTCTGAAGCGGATTCTTTACCTCCAGATATTTTTGCCCAGTCAGGTAGTTGATGTCTAAAAAGTAACGAGCAGAGCCACCACTGATAAAATAGTGTGTACCGAATTTTTGAACGCTCCCCATGATTTGACTATAGGGTTCAGGGATGTTGAAGGCCCGGAAATCATTAATTGCTTTATTGGTTTCATCCAATTGGAACTCAAGGATGCGTGAGCTTTCCCTTACTCCTGCAAGGCCATTGTCAAAAATTAATAGGGTCTGGCCATTATCTGCAAGGCTGGCAAAATGCTGGCGCAAGGATTGCTGGTAGTCTGAGACTGGAAAGTCACTGTTTTTACCCCCTAATCGCCAAATAATTGCTCCCGTGCTGTGGTTGATTTTGAAGACCTGATCAAGGTTCCTGCATGAGATAATCAGGTTGCCGTCCTTTGGGTCCAAAATCATGGAATTGAGGTGCATATAGTCCTGCGGAGTCTGGGTGTCCGCAAAGTTGTTTTCCTCAACGCTGGTACTATAGAACTCTGGATAATCACTCCCTTCCCATTGCCACACCACCTGATCGCTTTGTACCTCCTGAATCACCGGACAAACTACCTGAGGGTCGCCATTGGGCGCCAGATTTGCCGGCACATTATGGACGGTCTTTAAGTAATAAGACAAGGTGAAATAGTGATTATCGTCCAGATAAATGAAGTCATGCAGATCTGTAGTTTGGTTTTGGTCGGTGGAGATATCACCATGGACAATCAGATTGATTGTCTTTATCACATTGAGATTGGAGTCTGCGAGATAACTCGTGAAACAATAATTGTTGATGACTGGAATAACATACTTCGTCGGGTCATACATTGCCCATGTATAGCGTACCTGCCCGTTCAACACCCAACGCCTAAAGTTCATGGCTCCATAGGCTGTTCGCTTCTGTTTTAAGATATTTCCTTTTCCATCCATCACGATGAGGGCACCACTATCTAACGGACTGGTGAACGGAGACATAAGAATATATCCCTGTGATGAGGTGTCCATTTCAGTATGGTTGGCAATGGTGTCATATTTTACCAGTTGCTCCAATTGAATGTCTTTTCTACAAGAAGAAAAGTAGATGACCGTTATAAGAAAACAGATGCTAATGAGTGATTTTGAAAGATTCATTTGATTGATGAATATTTTTTTGAGGGGGGGGAGAACCCTGTAAAGCAGATTCATCAGGAATCGGGGAGTTTAAGCGAAATCTCACCTTAACAAATACTTGGCAGCCTTTCAGGTGATAAGTAGCGGGGAACAAATACAAACGCTAGGCCTGGCTCGATTGATTGTGCTCGTAGTCAAGTTGACACTTCCGGCATTCAGGAGATAGATGCTCAGGGCAAATCCAAGGCTCCCAAAACAAAAAGCCTCTCTGCGATTGCAAAGAGGCTTGACCCTGTGTGGTGTGCAGCGGCGAAAAGTCGAACCTCCGTACTGAAGATATAGATTCCTTTGAGCATTTCTATAAAATGGAAAAAGCATCCCGAGTAGATGCTTCTTTTGTTCATTAAGATTGTAAACAGCGCGCTGCTTTATATGATAAACCCATCCCAGGTTCTGGGACAAAAAAATGGGAAAGTGATGGTATCAATTTCTCCCTTCGATGAAGTCAGTTTTTCCTAAGAACTAAGAATAGAAGATTGATAATTCTAATAAACCACTCCTAATTTCTGTGTCATTGTGAAATACATAATCGCTATGCTGCAGCAGATTTTGAACGTCTCTTTCTACCGGATGATTTGACCGTTCGTAAAACTCTGCGGTCGTTGGGGCACTATCAATACTCTTCCCAGATTTTAAGAACCTTTCTAAACGGATTTCTTCCGGAATATCCAAATAGACTGTTTTTGTGGCTTTTGCTATCTCATTAATTGCCTGAAGAATCGCCAGATGCCTTACCCCTTCAAAAATTACATTATTAGCACTGGGACAACTAAACTGAACAACATTCTTCAAGAAATGCGTCGGGCTGGAATTAATCATTCTTTCACCAATATCCTGAAGATTTTGCCTGGTAGTAGGCAAATCTCTTTCAGTAGCATAACTCTTGAGATAGTCTCCAAAAGAAGCTACACAAGCGTGAGCAGATTGTTGTATCTGCGAAGCAAACGTGGACTTGCCAGCGCGGATTTTTCCGCAGACAATAATTGCCTTTTGTATTTGCATGGCTTATTTAACTGTCAAAGGGTAGAAGGTTGGTAGATTGCTTCAAGACAACCCAAGATAAGCGGTCGCGCTTTTCAATTTCAATGGGACGAATAGTTTTTGTACACTCTACCCCTATTAGGCTAATGTATTTCGAGTCCTCCCTATCCCGCCAAAAGGACTCTACTGCTGATGAACATATTTGAGCGCTGTATTTTTCTTTTACTATTTGCAAGTCAGCCTTCGAGGTTACTTGCATGTAGTTGGTAAAGGATGCAATAAAATACCCAATAATAGGACCGGCACTTTCCTTGACCAATATAACGTCACCCTCGTTTACTTTCCGAAATGGACTAATTTGGTTTACAGAAAAACGTGACTCTATTGTCTTTCTGCCCGAAAGTAAAAGGGAGCAGAATGGTTCATTAAAAACAGCCAGATGAATGCCGGATGCAGCACTGGTCTTTCCTGTCAACTTTTCTATCTGCGGTAAAAGTGAGGTTTCATAATACCTGAGTAAAGTCTCCTTCCACAGAGTTGTAGAACCATTTGACGTATTGGTCGTATTCTTTTTTCTCAAGCTCCAAAACTACCGAAAAACGTTCCTTGCAAGTTTCCAAATCAGTTGATGAATCATCAACCTCCTCTTTCATTAGGTTTGGTAGGCTGAACAGGCGGGCGGGCTTATTTGTATGAAAAATCCTATTTCCCGATGTCCACACATTTGCCAGTTTGCGACGTTCGTCACGGCTTGATACACTTGGAAGAACATCCGCTGCGATAATACTTTCGATTTCCAAATCTCCTTCCTCATCAACCGTTGAAGTATCTACCCGGATGCGTACCTCATTTATTTCAACTTCACGCCATCCATCCCTGTCATTCTTATCATCAGTAGGGCGCAAGACATTTCTATCTTCCAATTTTGCAAAGGTTAGGAAGTCGCCTCGCCTCCAAAATGCATTGACTTGAACCTCTGCATGACGTTGGGCATTGAACTCAAAAAATGGTGTACAATACTCTAAGGTGCCGCATTCTAAGCTTTCCATGCACAGCCCAAGTGTTTCGCAGTATGAAAGCCATTCTACTCTTTCCGCCATGATGTTGGGACGAGTATTATACGAGGGAATGTGTAGGCGTCCCGGAAGTTCGCCAAATTGAAAGTAGAGTGCTCACTCTAATTTTA
>JAFDYC010000111.1 GCA_018267625.1 Bacteroidota bacterium | reverse complement strand
CATTAAGGGTAACCGGGTAGTCGGTGGTGTCGGTGCTGGTGCTCCGGTTGTGCGCAATGGTGCAGTGGTAGAGGGTGTGGGGTTGGGTGGACACATGGGCTATGGTGTCGCGCGGCGGACTATACCAGACGGCGCCTTTGGGTGCGGTATTGCCTGCAAATAGAGAATTGTAGATGCGGATTTTGGATGAAGCCGAATCGTATATAACTCCGCCGCAATGGGAAGATGAGTTACCAACAAAACTGCAACGCGCAATATCTACTGTGCTAACGGAATCAAAATCCTCATTCCATATATCGCCATATTTTACGATAGCCCCGCCAAGAGGAGCTGAATTTTTGAGAAAACTACAGTCTTCGATTCGCAATAGTTGTGTCCCATTTCTAATAATGGATGTATTAATTGTTTGGTAGAAAACAGCCCCCCCAAATAGGGCACCTTGATTTTGCGTAAAAGTACAGTTTGAAAGAGTAGTAAGAACGAAACCTAGGATGGCAACGGCTCCAGAACCCATACCGGAATTTCCAACAAAAAAACAATTATATATTGAGTTTGTTCCATATGTCGCTAATCCGTAGTAAGAAAATATTGATACGGGTGCAGCTCGCCAACCATTAATAGGAGCAGAATAACCATTATAATTAAAATTGATGATTTTAAATCCATCAAGCCTACGGCATAATCTGGGAGTATCTACCACTATAGAATCATTATAGAGCTGGAAGCAAGTCACTGCATTGTCGCCAGCATAGCCAAGTTGCCCAATGTCGCCATTAAGTATTGTTTGATATCCTGAATAATTTCGCTGAGATAGACTTGTTTCTGCTCCAGAAAAGCCACCATACACATTGCAACTGTCAAAGTATATTTTCCAACCTTCCCAAGTGGCTGGCTTATAAGTACCGTTTGCCACCCAAATCGTGTCATTATTCCGTATTAGTCCTGGCCAGAATGCGGAATCCATTAAATTATAGGCGTTCGCCCATGAAGTTCCGTTATTAGCGCCGGTGGCGCTCGCCTTCACATATACTATTCGCGCTTCGGCGGCTGAGGTAAAGAACACAAGGGCCAGGAGCAGAATAAATTGTTTCATGTGATTGTAGTATTTGAAAACAACGCTACAGGCCACCGTGTCGCGATGGCCCGCAGCGTCGGATTGGTATTAATGGATACTGAGTTTCTGCGCCCTGGTCACGGTACCGTTAAGCGTCACGGTCGCAACATATACTCCTGGTGTCAAATCTGGCAAATTGAAGCGAACCTCATTTGCGTTATGGCGCTGGCCATTGCCCTGATACACAGTTCGCCCGAGCATGTCTTGTACGACCAAGCGAACAACAGCATCCTCCGGCAGGGGTTTAACCCAGGATGCATCCACGAATTCGTGCGCAGGGTTCGGCTTCATAGCCATTCCATCGGCTGCGGTGGCAAAACTTGCGGCGGGGCGGTGCACAATCCGATACGGGTCGCCTGCGTCGCAGGAATAGATGGTGTGGACGTTGCCTTGAATATCTACGGGCGGCATAGTAACCATGGTTTGTACGTTCGAAATAGATGGTGAAACCGGAACTCCCAAATAATATTTCGAAAATACTTTAAACCCACTCAGCTCATCCTGCGAAGAGGGACAACTCCCTCCCGATGAATACTCTCCGTCCGGGCCGCCCTGAATGAAACGGGGAGACAGGGTTCCCGGTGTCCATTCGGTTTGGTCCATTAAGGCAAGCGCATCTTTACCGGCACCGGTCCCCACCGAGTAACGTGCGCCGAAATCGGGTAAGCTCCAGCGCTGCAAGTTTGTATTCAGCCAGAAGGGAGGATCGGGAAAGCTTAAGGCTGTGATGGAATTGGTAGTAGAATTTTGCCACCAGGTATAGCCCGTGGTGGTTAGACCGGCACCGCTGGAATATATAGCCACAAACCCGAGTGTGCTGCTCAGTGGTCCGGCTGGGCCATAACCATAGAGATTGATTCGGTTGTTTGTTCCCACAAAAGTGTGTGATGAGCCACCAAAGACCTTAAACGCAGCGCCATATATTGAATTTGAGGCAGGAAACAATGGAGTCGAAGGTTGCAATGTCGAAGATTCAATATGAGTAAGTCCCCATTCGAATGGTTCGCGGTTCTCCGCGACGTAGTATCCACTATGGCTGTGTGCGTCTTCAATAATGTCTATGCCCCAAGGGTTTACCAACCTGTCCGGACAGAGGTACCCTGCAAAATTATTTATGCCAAAATGTGATTCTACTGTTGGGCTAAGGGTACTACCGTCAATAGCAGCAACCCAAGTAAGATTGATATTCACGTTGTAGCTGGGTTTCCCCGGAGGGGTGCATGTTCCGGAACCGTTGCTACTGCCGGTTACAAATAGCGTATCATTCAAAATCCGCAGGCGCAATGCTGCATCGTGGTCATAAATCTGGCCGC